>CAVJKI010000087.1:0-7815 GCA_963649995.1 Sodaliphilus sp. | reverse complement strand
ATTCTGGAGAATAACTGCGGCGGCAACCGCATCAATCACCTTTTTGCGCTCCTTGCCTCGCTTGTTTACGTCATTCATCATATTGTGTGCCGTGACTGTGGTTGAACGCTCATCCCACATTACAATCGGTATTTCAAGGAAGTTCTGAAGCATATCGGCAAACATTCTGCACTTCTCGCTTCTCGGACCGTAAGTGCCGTTCATGTTTATAGGATTTCCTACTACTACCTCGCCGACCTCATATTCGACGGCGGCGGCGGCTACCTTTTCAACACACGTCTGAAAGTTTCTTTCGTCTATAACACCGAGCGGTGAAGCAAGGGTCTGCGTTCTGTCACAGCAGGCAAGACCTGTATGTGCATCGCCGTAATCAACAGCCATTATTTTCATTATTATTTGTTTCCTTTCGGATAAGTTTTTCCCGTAACAAAGCTGAATTCAAGCTCTGTCATAAAATCGAACAGTCCGGGAATGAGCTTTTTCTCTTTCTGCATTTTCTCAAACTCGGCAAGAGTGACAAGCTTTGCGCCTGATACTTCTTCTTTCTGAAGTGTCAGATCATCAAGCGTCAGATTCCTGTGCAGCTCGTAGCAATCTATGAAGAAAGCCGCACCGTGCTTGGTGCCTTTAAAGGTAAGTTCTTCATCGGTAACATCTATGCCGATTTCTTCCTTTATCTCACGCTTTATGCAGTCAATACTGGATTCGCCCGCCTTGACCGCTCCGCCTGTACATTCCCATAAGCCGCCGAAATTTTTGTATTTACAGCGCTGTGTAACGAGCAACTTATTACCGCTTACTATCCATGCCTCGCAAACGATGTTATATTCACCCGGCTGCATACGCAGTCCTCTTTTGTGAAGCTTACCCGTGCGTTTTCTGTTTTTGTCATACACGTCCCAGTATTCTGCCACTCGTTTCACCTCCCTGTAAAATCAGTAAATCCGTTCAGTTGTTTGCCTTGTATTCTTTCAGTGCTTCGGCAAGCTGAGCGGGACATGAGCTGCTCTTTGAGCCGCACTTTATGCCCTCAAGGCGCTCGATGATCTCATCAACAGGCATACCCTTTACAAGGTGTGCTATACCCTGGAGATTGCCGTTGCAGCCGCCTATAACCTGCAAATTTTCAACCTTGCCGTCCTCAACGTCAATTATCATCTTACGGGAGCATACTCCCTTGGGTGTATATTCAAATCTCATTTTTCGTCTGCCTTTCAAAACATCTTTTACTTCTGTGCCGCTTTTGCAACTGCCGCTGCTACTGCCTCGGCAACGGATTTATCAAGCGGGCTGGGGATTATATATTCTCTCGAAAGCTTATCGGGGGTAACAATGTCTGCGATAGCGTAAGCGGCGGCTTTCTTCATTTCTTCCGTAATTGCCTTTGCTCCGCACTGTAAAGCGCCCTTGAATATTCCGGGGAATACAAGAACATTGTTTATCTGGTTGGGGAAATCGCTTCTGCCTGTACCAACGATATATGCACCTGCGGCAAGTGCCTTGTCGGGCATGATCTCAGGCTCGGGGTTTGCCATAGCGAATACTATAGACTTTTCTGCCATCGACTTTACCATTTCTTCGCTTACAAGACCGGGCTTTGATACGCCGATGAATACATCTGCACCCTTCATAGCCTCGGCAAGTCCGCCCTTTATGTTATTGTTGTTTGTCTTTGTTGCAATTTCAGCGTGAGCGGGATTTTCGTACTTATCATCTTTATTGATTATACCGTTTATATCGACCATGATAAGGTTGCCGATACCCATATTGAGTAAGAACGTGCCTATTGCGATGCCTGCCGCACCTGCGCCGTTTATCACAACGGTAATATCCTTCATCTGCTTACCTGCACAGCGCACAGCATTGATAAGAGCCGCACCTACCACAACGGCAGTTCCGTGCTGGTCATCATGGAATACAGGTATATCAAGCTTTTCTTTAAGTCTGCGTTCTATTTCAAAGCATCTAGGTGCTGAAATATCCTCAATATTTATACCTCCGAAGCTGTCGGAAATAAGCTCGATCGTTCTTACTATCTCGTCAACATCCTTTGACTTTATGCAGATAGGAAATGCATCAACGCCTGCAAATTCCTTGAACAGACAGCATTTGCCCTCCATAACGGGCATACCCGCAAGTCCGCCTATGTCACCCAGTCCGAGTACCGCTGTACCGTCTGTGATGACCGCAACTAAGTTTTTACGGCGTGTAAGCTTATATGATAGTGACGGGTCTTTCTCTATTTCAAGACAGGCTTGTGCAACACCGGGAGTATAGCACAGAGAAAGATCCTCTCTGGTATTGACGGGAGCTCTTGAGATAACCTCGATTTTTCCCTGCCACTCATAGTGCTTTTCCAGCGCCTGCTGTTTAATATCGGTTGCCATTTTTCTTTTCCTTCCTTTTGGGACAATATTATTTTATTTTCCGCTTCAGAATACGCTGAAGTGAAGCATCGGGAGTATAATTCGTGCCTATGGCTATCGGATAGTGATTATAGAATCCGTGGAAGTCCGAGCCGCCCGTAGTGATAAGATTGTATTCCTCTGCAATTTTGAGAAGCTTTTCACGCTGTTCTTCGCTTGCGCTCTGATGCCATACCTCGACGCCGTCGATTTTTCCCGCTTTTGCAAGCTCCTCAAGCAATTCAAAATTATCAAATACCGCAGGGTGGGCAAGCACTGCCACACCGCCCGCAGAATGGATAAGCTCCAGTACAAAATGTACCTCGGGATAATCCTGCATATCGGTACTTACTTCTTCTGCACAAAGACCTGTAACAGGGTTGAACAGTTCATCGTAAACCTTACCGTAAAGGTCGGTTGTATATCCGTAATCCATAAGAGCGTGCATGATATGACACTTGAATATAACCTTACTGCCGGTAGCGTAACGCAATATGCTTTCAAGCGTTATCGGATACTTTTCAAGCACCTTCATAGCCATCTGCTTGCCGCGCTTCTTACGCAATTCACAGGTACGCAGACACAGACCCTCAAGTCTGTTCGGCTTTTCGGGATTATAGCATATAATGTGCGCTTTTGTTCCGTGCTTGCTGTCGTATGTAGAAAATTCAACGGCAGGAATAACATTTACGCCGTAACGCTCTCCGAGCACTGTCGCCCTTGACGAAGACGAAAGCGTATCATGGTCGGTAATAGCAAAATAATCTATACCGTAACGCTTAGCCTGTGCTATGGTTTCTTCAAGTCCAAGTGAGCCGTCTGACATCGTTGTGTGGCAATGTAAATCAGCCTTCATATCAATACCCTTCTTTCTTCGTGTTCTGCCTTGTAGCGAAACAGTTGGAAACTGCACGATACACTATATAATTATACCACTTCTGCGGGTATAATGCAACAGTTTTGTAAAACGGAAGCTCAGATTTTCCTTTTTATGCAAAATCGGCATTCCCGCTGAAAAGGCGGGAATGCCGTAAAAACTATTTGATTACTTTACCGTGCGCCTTAGGAGTTGCCTTGATCTCCTTTTCGCTTCCGCCTCTGTCGACAAATACTGCGTTTTCCACAATGTCCTCCTCGGTTATCGGACCGAGTTCGGGGTTACACTCTCCGCGTTCTTCATAGTACGGGTTGATAATGAACTTCTGTACCACGGGGTAGCAGATGAATGTAGTTGTGTAGCACATTAAAGAAAGCGGTAAAAAAATCACTGCGAATACCGAATACGGCAGGAACAATACTATAAGCGTAACTATAGCGAGATTTATCACAAGGTTTATGAAATTACGCTTAACTCCGAGGAATACAAGGAATACTGCATTTTTAAGTATAGCGCCGAGCGACAGCTTGAGGGCAACTATTTCAAGATATATATAGAAGTGCATCATAAATACGAGCGTAGCACAACATACCATAATGCAGATATAGACGATAGCGCCGTCGGGCAGCTTATCCAGTGCAAGGTACTGGAACAGCGCCACAAAAAGCGATACCATCATGATAGTATCGACAATCCCGATAAATACGGACTGTTTGAAATTCTTTTTGAAAGCGGTAAAAAATTCGTCAAAAACAAAGCACGGCTGTTCGAGAATAAACTTTCTCATAACATGAGTAAGCGCCGCCGTGGCAGGACCGAAAGTAATTACGGGTATGCAGAAAAGGACATACAGCATATTAAGCTCTATTATCTTCCAGAACTTTCTGCCGAATATCTCCCAATATCTGAAAAAAGGCTTCTTCTGCGGTGCAGCTTTTGAAACGCCCTTACCCGAACTCTGATAATCAAATAACTTGAACGCCAAGATAACAACTCCTAAACTTGAACAAATACTGCCTTGAAGCATTACGCCAATGATAACACACGAATGTTAACAGCGTTTAAATAATCCGTAGTATTCAGGCAGAGAAAAAAATACTGTGTAATATTATACAATATTTTTTGTCAGATTGCAAGGTATAAATAGGAATATTGTCTAAAAAGCCGCATTTTATTTGCCGCAGTGCTTCAACAGGCTTCAAAACTATTGAACAGCCGTACAAAAAGTGCTATAATAAATTAAATATATTCCGAAAGGAGCTAATTCAGACCGTTAGTGGAATACATTACAATCGGAAACGTAAAAATAGAAAAAACCGCTTCATTAGCCCCGATGGCGTCAGTCGCCGATAAGGCGATGCGCATAATGTGCAAAAAATACGGAGCGGCATTGCTCACAGGCGAAATGGCAAGCGCAAAGGGACTTTGCTACTCGGACAGAAAAACGGCAAGTCTGCTTACCGTCACCGACTGCGAACGACCTATGGCAATACAGCTTTTCGGCAGTGAGCCTGAATTTATGGCAAAAGCGGCTGTCATAGCGGCACAGTACAAGCCTGATTTCATAGATATAAACTGCGGCTGTCCCGTGCCAAAGGTTGCGGGGAACGGCTCAGGCTCGGCGCTCATGAAAGATCCCGTGCTTCTCGGTCAGATCGTTGAGGCAGTGGTAAAGGCGACGGACATTCCCGTTACCGTCAAAATAAGAAAGGGCTGGGACAACAAAAGCGTCAATGCAGTTGAGGTTGCCCGTGCCGCACAGGAAAGCGGAGCGTCTGCGGTAGCTGTTCACGGCAGAACAAAGGAGCAGATGTACAGCGGAAAGGCGGACCTTGACATAATAGCCGAGGTAAAAAGGAATCTTAAGATACCCGTAATAGGCAACGGAGATGTCGACAGCGGCGAAAGCTGTAAGCGTATGTACGATTATACGGGCTGCGACCTTGTAATGGTAGGCAGAGCCGCCTGCGGCAGACCATGGATATTTTCCGAAATAAAGCATTATCTTGAAACAGGCGAAAACTTGCCGCCGCCCTCTCCCGATGAACAGCTGAACATTATGGACAGCCATATAAGACTGCTTTGCGAGGACAAGGGCGAATATATCGGTATGAAAGAGGCACGCAAGCATACCGCATGGTATCTGAAAGGCAGACCCGGTGCGGCGAAGCTTCGCAATATGTGCGGAAGCCTGTCAACGCTTCAGGACTTTGAAAATATGCTTGAGCTTATAAGGAACACAGCTCAGCAGGATATATGACGGACAAAAGGAAAGGCAAAAAACATGAAAGAAACAGCATACAAATTAAAATCGCTCACCGCCTTTGACATAAGCGGCGACTATATCATAGGTCAGTTTGAACAGCTGGCAAGCGATGATGAAAGCACTGCAATCGGCGCTTATACAAACATTGCACGTTATCTGCTCACTCATGACAAGACGCTTGCGGACTATCTGCGTGAGCTTCTCACCTATGCGGACTCCAAGCTTATCGAAAGCTACATAAAAAAAGAAGACACAAACAAGCTTTACGCTGTGGAGTATGACGTATCGGTAATAAAAGAGATCGCAAAAATGTCTGCACACAAGCTTAAGGATTATCTTTTCCAGAAATTCAATGAGAATTTCATCTTCTCGCTCCCTGAATACGTCACGGGAGGATTTGACTGTAACGCTGAATATTTTATACGCCACATCAGCGAAAACGGAAGCGGAATCTACGCCAAGTACAAGGCGTTCGTGTATGACAACGGCGAGCTTCAGCCTATTGAAAAACCCGACGCTATCCGTCTGTCAGACCTTAAGAAATACGAATCGCAGAGAAATCAGATAGTTGACAATACAAGAGCTTTTATAGCAGGCCATCCTGCCGACAATGCCCTGCTCTACGGCGACAGGGGTACGGGTAAATCTTCGACCGTCAAGGCACTGCTTAACGAATATGCAAATCTGCGTATTGTACAGTTGGACAAAAAAGACGTTGCCTGTCTGCCCGTTCTTTATAAAACGCTCAGCGCAAGTCCTCTCAAATTCATTATCTTTATAGACGACCTGTCATTCGGAGAAAATGACGAAGGCTTCGGCATACTTAAAAAGGTGCTTGAAGGCTCTGTATGCGGCAGACCCTCCAATATACTGATATATGCCACTACAAACCGCCGTCACCTTATCAAGGAAACCGAAAGCAGCCGTATGGGCGACAATGTACACAGTGCCGATGAAATCGATGAGAGTATGTCGCTTTCGGACAGATTCGGTTTGTTTGTAACATTCCTTGCTCCGAACAAGGAAACGTATCTCGAAATAGTACGCAGTCTGATTCTTGACAGAGGTATTATGATAGATACGGACAAGCTTGACAGATGTGCGGAAAGATTTGCGCTAAAGAGAAACGGCAGATCGCCCAGAATAGCAAGACAGTTCGCCGACAGCCTGCAATCAAAGCTCGCTCTCGGCATAGACCCGGAGAAAATGTAATGAAGAAAAGAATAACAGCGATGGTTTCCGTACTGACCGCAATTGCACTGACATTCGGCGGCTGTGAAAACATAATACTTGTACCCGGAAGATCATCGGGTGCAATAAACGAAAACAGCACGTCAAGCGAGCCGCTCAGCGCCTATCCGTTAACGCTGAACGATACGAAAATAACCAAAGCTCCCGAAAAGGTAGTATCGCTTACTCCTGCATATACCGAAATACTCTTTGAAATGGGCTACGGGGATAAAATAGCGGCTGTCAGCGACTACTGTGATTATCCCGAAAGCGTAAAGGAATTGCCGAAAGCCGCAAGCAGTGCAAATCCTGATATTTCTGCAATAAAGAAGCTTTCGCCCGATCTTGTCATAACGGCAACTCCTATTGTGACAAAAGACAAAATTTCTCTTGAAGCACAAGGGATAAAAGTCCTTACGATCACCGCTCCGAGAACCACCGAAGAATTTGAAAATGTCTACAAATTCTTCGGCCTTGCCTTCAACGGCATTTTTGACGGCGAATCAGTCGGGGAAAAAGCATTTGCACCGATAAAAAAACAGCTTGAAGCGATCGAAAAGACGGACAAGAAATTTATTTACGTCACAGCCGCAAACACGCCCGCAGGCGGAGATACCTTTGAAAGTGCGATACTCAGCCTGTTCGGTACCAATATAGCCGAAAGCGCAAGCGGCTACACCTATAAAGCCGAGGAGTTGAAGGACAATCAGCCTGATATTATCCTTGTCAGCGACACAATAGGAGAAGATATGCTGACGTCAAACGATAACTACTCCGGGCTTAAAGCCGTTAAGGACGGGAAAATAACGGTACTGCAAAACAAATATTTTGAACGTCCGAGCGGACGTATAACAGAGCTGTTAACCGAGATCTCAAAAGCATTCGGGGCAGATAAATCGTCGGATAACGAAAGTAAAACGGACAGCAAAACGGAAAGCTCCGACAGTAAGAATGAAAGCAAGGATACTTCATCAAAAACTGCGGAATAATCAATATTCACACAAAAGAGCCTTTAAAAAAATTGAACTGCCCAAAAT
>CAVJKI010000086.1:0-7817 GCA_963649995.1 Sodaliphilus sp. | reverse complement strand
AATTACGTTGATTCAGACAGACGCTAAGACGCAGTGCTGACCTATTATCGGGGCAGTACTGTGTTATTTTTTTGAAAAGAGGTTTTTAATATGAAATTATATTTCAGGGACGGGGTCACAACAGCGACTACCCGAAAATGCACGGCACACATCTCTGCTTGTAAATAATATCGAATATAGTCCGTTTAATATTATCAAGAATTACGATTTCACAGACTGTCGGGAATTGTACGATAAAATGCAGATGGATAGATATGATGCAATTCGTGATGACAAACGGTTTATATCTGTCCTTGAGAAAATCCGCAAATATTGTTAGTGCATTTTCTTTCAAAATGCGGTAAAGAGCTATATTAACAAGGCGTTACACACAGCATTTATAAGCTGCTCCCGAAGCTTTAAACGGCTTCGGGAGCAGCTTGTGTATAATGAAAAGCCCCGACGATGCGGAGCTTTAAAAGAGCTTAGGAAAAGAACTGCGAAGGAAAAAACCAGCTGAATAACAATCCGTGGCTTACTGCATAGTACAGCTCACTGCTCCGAATACGGCTATCTGTGCAAAATCGTTGCTGTTACATTCGTTTTTGCTGTTTGTTGTTTCTTCTGTGCTTTCGGATTTTTTGTCACCGCCGAATAATCCCTGTAAAGCCTCAAACACCGCAAACTTTATTTCATAATCACGGCTTTCTTCAATACGCTTGCTTTCTTCTTCGGTGAAAAATTCACCTGCGGCAGGCAAACAAAGCGGTGGGAACATAACGCACCACCAATTTCTGCCCTCGGCATTTCCGATAAGCAGACGGACGGCTGTGTATTCGCCGGCAGGTAATGTTACATTCTCATACTTTCTGGTAGTGAAATAAGTCTTTGCCACTTCACATTTTACATTGTAATCATAACCCTTTGAATGAACAAATTCGTTTGCCTTTTCTTCGATTTCCGCTCTGCGTTCATTTGCAACCGCTACCGACTGGCTGAAATTGTCGCAGCCCCCGAATACGTCCGAAAACGTTGAAAGCATATAATCGCGCAGATCGTATTTCAGCGTCTGATCCTCCTCGCTGTCGGAATTTGCAAGTATGTGAAGTCTCAGCACCTCCTGCGGCTTTTCCTCGCAGTCCTCTGCAAATGCCGTAAAGCCCGTTATAACAAGGCTCAGCACCGCACCGAGTATCATAGACTTATCAAGAATATTACGTTTAAAAAAACCTGTCATAAGTACCTCCGTAGCATTTAGCTTTGTGAGGTAATTATTGACAGGTTGATTTTGTTTATTCGCATTTCGGATTTTATTTCAGATTTTCTATCTGACTTAGCCACAGTGTTGCACAGGCATCGCTCGGCATTCTCCAGTCGCCTCTGGGGGAGAGTGTTACCGAGCCGACCTTCGGACCGTCGGGCAGGCATGAACGCTTGAACTGCTGTGAGAAGAAACGGCGGTAGAATGTTTTCAGCCATTTCAGTATTGTTTCACGGTCATAAGCACCGTCAAACGCATACAGCGCAAGTCTGAATACCTTTTTGGGAGTAAATCCCCATCTTATGCCGTTGTACAGGAAGAAATCGTGCAGCTCATACGGACCTACAAGGTCTTCTGTCTTTTGAGAAATTTCATCGCCGTTTGCGGGCAGTAGCTCAGGGCTGACGGGAGTGTCAAGTATATCGTCAAGCGATTCTTTTAACAGGCTGTTATCTGTGGTTTTGCTGTAGTAGCTTACAAGATGCTTGATGAGCGTTTTGGGGATCGAACAGTTTACGCCGTACATAGACATATGATCGCCGTTGTAGGTTGCCCAGCCGAGTGCAAGCTCGGATAAATCACCCGTACCTATTACAAGTCCGCCCGTCTGGTTTGCAACGTTCATAAGTACCTTAGTACGCTCTCTTGCCTGACCGTTTTCAAATACAACAGACAAATTGTTTATATCGTGTCCTATGTCCTTAAAATGCTGTTTTACGCTGTCTGTAATATCAATTTCACGCAGTGTAACGCCCAGTGCCTCACATATCTTCACAGCATTTGACTTTGTACGCTTTGTTGTACCGAAGCACGGCATTGTTACCGCAACAATATCGGTCATCGGTCTGCCGAGGAGCTTCATTGCGTTGGCACATACAAGCAGTGCCAACGTGCTGTCAAGTCCGCCTGAAATTCCGATAACGGCGGTTTTGGCATAAGTATGCGAAAACCGCTTTTTAAGTCCATGTGCCTGCATCGAAAGGATAAGCTCACATCTCTTGTCGGTTTCATCAGCAGAGTAGGGGATAAATGGTGTGCGTGATACAAAGCGTGTGAGTTTTGTATCGGTGAGCGGCATATCAAACCATATAGTTTCGCAATCACACTTATCGCTGTCGGTATTTCTGAAAGATGTGTTCTTTCTGCGTTCAAACGCAAGCTTGTTTACATCGATCTCGCTGATTACATAATCCTGTGAGAAAAGCTCGCTTTCAGCAAGTACTGTACCGTTTTCGGCTATTATGTTGTGACCTGAGAATACCAGATCCTGTGTGCTTTCGCCTTCTCCTGCGGAGCAGTAGACATAGCCTGATATAAGTCTTGCGGACTGGTTCTGGACGAGTGAACGGCGGTATTCCGACTTTCCTATCATTTCATTGCTTGCGGACAGATTCACAATGATGTTCGCTCCGTCCTGTGCAAGATATGTTGAGGGAGGGCAGGGCGACCACAAATCCTCGCAGAGCTCAACACCGAACGAGAAGTCATGCATATTGTTACAGGTGAATACAATACCTGAACCGAAATACGCACTCAGTAAATCGTCACATTCACTGTCGCTGTCCGTTTTAAAATGATTCAGATAATATTCGCATTTATTGCCGTCCCATGCAGTGAAGTGACGCATCTCGTAAAATTCGTTATAGTTGGGGAGATACTGCTTGGGAACGTATCCGAGTACTTCTCCGTGATAGGTTACTGCCGCACAGTTGTAGAGCTTGCTGTCAAACTGCATAGGCAGACCGACAACGGTTATCATATCAAGCTTCGATAACTCATTAAGAATTGTTATGAGAGCATTTTTTGCGCCGTCAAGGAGTGTAGTCTGGAAGAATAAATCCTGACAGGTATAACCGGTAATGCAAAGTTCGGGGAAAACCGCAAGCTTTACGTCTTTTTCGGCAAGCTCCTTTGCAAGTGTAATAATTTGTTTTGCGTTGTAGTCGCAGTCAGCGACTTTTATTTCGGGTGTTGCCGCCGCAACTTTTATAAATCCGTCTTTCATATTGTTTTTTTGCTTCGGTATGCAGGCTTTTAAAACTCGTAATTGCCTGTCATTCCTCCTACCTTTCTGTCTATCCAGGTTAAAATATCATCAAAAACTATTTCTTTCATAGTTTCATTTATAAGCTCATGACGTGCTTCTGGGTACAGCTTTATGTCAACGTTGCAATCCTCGTCGATCAGCTTTGCGTATACGTTTCTGACGCCCTTGCCGTAGCTTCCGACAGGATCTGCCGTACCTGCCATAAGGATAATCGGTAGCTTTTTAGGTACTTTCTCTGCCCACTGTTGGCTTGACACTCTGCGCAGAAGGGTAGTGAGGTCTACAAATCCGCTTGCAGTGAATACGAAGTTGCTCTTTTCGTCGTCGATATATTTCTTTACAACATCTCTGTCGTGGGTAAGCCAATCGTATATTGTTTGGCTGTCCTTGATCCGGTCATTGTATACGCCGAAAATAAGTGTGTTAAGCTTATCGCTGCGGAAACGTTCGCCCTTGACGGAGGCTACCGAACGGGTTGCTCTGACGCCTATTTCCGAAAGCGCCTTATCATCACCCGTACCCATAATTACGGCACAGGTAAGCTCATTCGGGAAACGTGTGAGGTACAGCCTTGCTATGAAGCTACCCATGCTGTGACCTATCAGAATACAGGGGAGAGCAGGGTACTTCTTTTTCATAATCATGGTCATACGGTGAAGGTCGTTTACAAGATGGCTCCAGCCGTCCTTCGGTGCAAAGTAACCGAGGTCGTCGTTTGATTTTACGCTGTTGCCGTGACCGAGATGGTCGTTACCGCAGACAATATAGCCGTGTGAAGTAAGAAAGTCCGCAAAATGCTCATATCTTTCGATATATTCGCACATACCGTGAGAAATCTGAATAATGCCTTTATATGCACCGTTCATCGGAAGAATCGGAACATAAATATAGTATGCGCAGTTGTCAGTACCGTTTGAGGATTCAAAATTACCTGTAAGCTTTTCGTATGCCATAGTGTCCGTCTCCTTTCATAAGACGCAATAAATCAATACATTTTTATTATAGCAGATATAGCCAATAAATACAAGAGAACAGGTTAAAAACAGAAAAAACATCGTGTAGGATTACAATAGAAGCGTGGCAAAAGAGAAAAAGAACGGGGAAATGCCAAACCTGTGTTACGGTTAAGTTGAGCAAAAAAACAAGCGACAGGAGGTAAAGCAAAGCCACCACAGGAACGGAGAGATAACCTTTGTGTTCTACAACGGCACTGAGGTTAGAGTGGGGAAATAAAACAATCGCACTACTAAAAATCAATGCCATCCCAACAAAATCAAATATTAAACACCGCCGCATAAAGAAGCTACTCACTGTGCGGCGGTGTTCTTTCATATTTTCTTATTGTACACGATGTACGAAATGCGCTCAGACCAATTTTTTCTTTCTTACGATACTGATCGCAATGCTCACGATGTTCCAGAGCAGTGATGTGCCTGCAACGGATACTGCCGCGGTAGCAAGCGGCTTGGAAACATTGACGTTGTCGCTGATTGCGGTAATATTACCCGCATCCAACGTCGTATTATCGGTCAGTGTCAGGATAAGGTTGCCGTTGTCATCAATGTGGCAGCCCTTGATTCCGATGCCGTTCTTTCCGTCAACGCCGTCCTTACCGTCTTTTCCGTCAGTGCCGTTCTTGCCGTCAGTGCCGACGATTTTACCGAGATTGGTAACAACACCGTCGGTAAATATGATAATCAGATTGCCGTCGGCATCAATATCAGCCGATTGTATTCCGTTGCCGTTTGAACCGTTTTGACCGTCCTTACCTGCATCACCTTTGGCTCCGATGACTTTGCCGAGGTTGTGTACAGTACCGTCTGACAGCGTGATGATCAGGCTGCCGTTTTCATCTACAACAGCATTCTCAATACCTACTCCGTCAGCACCGTTTCTACCGTTTTCACCGTTGCTTGCGTTTACCTTGCCTGCATTATGCACAGTGTCGTCGGTCAGGGTGATAATAAGATTTCCGTCCTCGTCTATAGTTACCGACTTAACGCCTACGCCTGTATCTCCCTTGTCGCCGTTTTCGCCCTTGTCACCTTGATCTCCTTTATCACCCTTAGCTACGGTGATCTTACCAAGGTTATGCACTGTATCATCGGTCAGCATGATTATAAGGTTTCCGTCATCATCTATCGCTACCGACTTAACGCCTACGCCTGTAGCACCGATGTCGCCTTTGTCACCTTTATCGCCTTGTTCACCTTTATCTCCGATAACCTTGCCTGCGTTATGCACGGTGTCGTCAGTCAGAGTGATAATAAGGTTTCCGTCCTCGTCAACCGTTACCGACTTAACGCCTATGCCGGCATCGCCCTTTTCTCCTGTCACTTTTCCGAGATCAAGTACAGAGTCATCGGTCAGAGTAATGATAAGGCTTCCGTTTTCGTTAATGACAACGGATTTCACACCTACTCCCGTGTCACCTGTATCGCCCTTTACATCTGTCACAATAACAGTAAGGAGTATATCGCTGTCTACAGTAAATGTTATTTCGTTTTTGTTTATTTCAGAAAGCAGCTCGCCGCCGATGTACCAGCCCTTGAGAATAAAGGTGGGATCAAGTGTCACGGTTGCGGTAAGCTGTGTTCCCTCACGGAGCTTGTCGCCGCTTGAGATCTTTTCTTTACCGTTTTTAACCGAAAGGATACAACCCTCAATAGTTGTGGGGAATGTAACTGTATATTCCGGTATCTTCTCGATTTTTAACGTAATGTTTGTATTAGCCTTGATAGCGCCTGTCTTATAGGTATAACTGCCGTCGCCGTTATCGATCCACGAAGCCGTGTCTGCAAGGCGGTAGTTTTCATTCGGCTTTACTGTAACGGTGATCTCATCTGCGTAGCGAACAGTATTACCGCTTACGAAATCCTCGTTTCCGTTTTTAACAGTCATATCGGCATTTTGGATACTGTCTACTGTAACCGTATATTGCTCAATTTCGGTGAAATACACCTGAATATCGGTGTCGGTATCCATAACGATTTCATAGTCATACTGACTGTACAGCTTATCATCGGTCGTTATGGTGTCTACCTTGTCACCACGGGTAATAACGAGCTTCTGCACTCTGTAATTTTCTGCCGCCTGTGCGGTAAGAACAATTTTTGTGCCGACAAGAACACCCGCACCCGACTGATAACCCTGCTTGGTTGCCACTGCACCTGTCTGTTCGCCGCTTGCGGCAGAATAGGTCAGCATCAGACGGACAGGAACATCAAATTCTGCACCGATCTCGGTGTCCTTCGTAATGGTCATTTTGAAGCTTTCACCGCTTTGACCCTCGGCGTCGCCTGTCCACGCACGGAACTTGCAGTCTGCGTCAGCCTTGACAGTGAATGTCAGTTCACAATCAACAGGAACATACACGCTGTTGTTGTCATTCAGTTCTATAATATCGCCGTTTGCGTCGGTGATCTCTATTGTACCGCCCTCTGCGGGGATATTTACCTTTACCTGCTTACCAATCTCGGAAAGAGAAGCAAATTCTGCTTCAACAGTGTATTCTTCCGATGCCAATCTCAGCGTATAGGTGTCTGAGCCTGCGGCATCTATGGTTACGGTATTATTATCTGCATCGGTGATCTTCCACGATTTAAGTCCGTAGCCGCTTTCCGGCACTGCGGTAAATGTTACATCATCGGTGACTGTGCCGCCGGGAGCGTTCAGCGGAGCATCTCCCGCTACCGCACTGACCGTACCCATTACCACGCCGTCCGCCGTGTATGTATCGGTAAATGTGACCTGAGCGGAAGTTACCGCACGCTTGGTCGAAACCTGTATATTTGCTTCACCGTTTAAGGTAAAGGCACATTCGATAGTTCCGTCTGCTTCGGGCGTGAATACCATTGCTTCTCCGCCGTTGTCAAGTGTCATGGATACAAGCTTATACAGATCGCTCTTCGGGGTGACCTTTACCTTGATGATCTCGCTCTCGCTGATCTCATCTCCCGACTTGATCTCTACATTACCGAGATGGCGCACCTTGATGTCGGCGGCATCTTCGTTATCGACAGAGTAGTTGACCTTATAGTCTTTCTTTGCCGTAGTAACCTCGGCAATATTCGACCAGGTGCTTTCCTTTTCTTTGCCGTCCACCTTACAAACTGAGGTAACAACAAAGCTAAAGTCGGTGTTGGTTTTCAGATTTTCAATGTCATAGTATGTCGTATCGGCAGAGAGCAGCTCGGAGATCTTCGTATACTCGCCGTTTTCTATGCTGTATACATAGTAGCCCTCTACCTTCGGCCAACCGGGAGTCTTGTCGGGCTGAGACCATGTAAGGCGCACCGCATCATCTGCGAACAGTTCCGCTTCCAGATCATCTACCGCAGGAGCGGGTGTGCTTACATTTGACAGGCTGTAGCCGATAAAGACAGTCTTGTTGCCTTCCTCACCATAGAGGTGACGGAACCACTGTCCAAGCGTCCAGTCGAATGTGTACTGCGTGTAAATGCTTGCGGGGATTCGGTAGATTATAATATCAAGTGCAACACTAAAAAAATATGGACATCATACTCATTT
>CAVJKI010000085.1:0-7829 GCA_963649995.1 Sodaliphilus sp. | reverse complement strand
ATATAGCCCCTTCCCATGGGGAAGGGGTTTGGGGTTAGGGATAGAGAATTTGATCTATTTTTTATAAAAACAGACTTTTTCTACAAGCTGAAACCGCAGATACACTCTGTGTTTTTTAGTATTATGATTGTCAACCAAGCTTGCAATTTAGTTGACACTGAAAGGCAATCCTAATTATGAAATTAAAAGAACAGGTACTGCTTATTCTTATGAGCAGTAAAGGTGAATATGTTTCGGGTGAGAATATCTCAAAACAACTGTACGTCAGTCGTAACGCCGTCTGGAAGGCTATAAATTCGCTCAGAGCCGACGGCTTTGTAATTGACGCAGTGCAAAACAAAGGGTATCTTCTGTCGGGAGGAGAAACCGATGATTTTGCCCGTTACGGTATGCTCAGGATAAGACAGCTTTTGAAAAAATCCGCCGCCGATGTCGACATAACAATAAAGGACAAAGTAACCTCAACGAACACACTTCTCCGCTCCTCTGCCGAAAACGGCGCTCCCAACAAGACAGTGCTTATTGCAAATGAGCAGACGGAAGGTAGAGGCAGACACGGAAAGAGCTTCTACTCCCCTGCAGACAGCGGTATTTATATGTCGATACTTCTCCGCCCCGATTTCAAAGCAGATAAGGCATTTTTCATCACCGCAGGAGCGGCAGTATCGGTCGTAAGAGCAATTAAAAAGGTATGCGGAATAAACGCAGGTATCAAGTGGGTAAACGATATAATGCTTGACGGCAAGAAAATCTGCGGTATTCTGACAGAAGCGGTAACGGATTTTGAAAGCGGAAGCCTGCAATATGCAGTAATGGGACTCGGTATCAATATCAGCCGTCCGAAAGGCGGTTTTCCGTCCGAGATCTCCGACATTGCTTCCAGTCTTTATTCCGATGAGGTTGCGGGAAATGAGCTTAAATGCTCCTTGTCGGCCGAAATTTTGAACAGCTTCTTTGACATTTATAATCACACTTCAATAGAAAAGCTGATAGATGAATACAAGCGTTATTCGGTAGTCCTCGGAAAGCGGATAAAGGTTATATCCTCAAATGAGGAATATTATGCTACCGCAACCGATATTGACGCAAACGCACGGCTTATCGTAAGGGATAACACGGGAAACATACACACATTATCCTCTGCCGAGGTTTCGGTCAGAGAGGGACAGGGGTTATAATGAACAAACTATTGAATCATCTACGTATACGCAGTGAACGGCTTTACATAACGCTGAAAACATTCTTCAAATGGCTTATTCTTTCGGGAATAACAGGACTTTGCTGCGGTGTTATCGGCTCACTGTTCCATTTGTGTATGGAATTTGCCACAGAGTTCCGCACAGGGCATTCCTTTATGATATACTTTCTGCCAATTGCAGGACTTGCTATCGTATTTCTTTATAGTATCTGCGGACTTAAAAACGATCCGGGTACTAATATAATCATTACTTCCATAAGAACCGAGGGTAAAATCCCCGTCAGAATGGCGCCGCTTATTTTTATCTCCGCTTTCATCACCCACCTGTTCGGCGGCTCGGCAGGCAGAGAAGGTGCGGCTTTACAAATAGGCGGCGGACTTTCCGCTGAAATTGCAAGGCTTCTTAAAATGGACGAGCGAAACGGAAATCTTCTCGTTATGTGCGGTATGAGCGGACTGTTTTCGGCATTGTTCGGAACTCCCGTCACCGCAACGTTCTTTGCAATGGAGGTTATCAGCGTCGGAGTGTTCTACTATTCGGCAATCGTTCCGTGCTTTTTCTCCGCTGTTGTGGCACTCGGTATATCACGTTTGTTCGGAATTGTACCCGTTGTTTATAAAATCCCGATACCCGAAATAAACATTACAAATGTAGCTTTCGCCATGATATTGGGAGTAGGCACGGCTCTGCTCAGTATCATATTCTGCTTTTCTCTGCACAAGCTGTCAAAGCTGTTGTCATTGAAGATAAAGAACAGCTATGTCAGGATCTTTTCATGCGGCTGTGTTATCGTGATACTTACGCTTATATTCGGTACGGATTACAACGGTGCGGGAATGAATATCATAATGGACGCTATGACAGGCACTACACGCCCGGAAGCATTCGCGCTTAAGCTTGTATTCACCGTAATCACAATAGCAGGCGGTTACAAGGGCGGCGAGATAGTACCGTCATTCTTTATCGGAGCAACATTCGGTAATCTGTTCGGAACGCTGTTCGGACTGCCGCAGCAGTTCACTGCCGCACTGGGACTGGTTTCACTGTTCTGCGGAGTGGTAAACTGCCCTGTAACCTCGCTCTTGCTCAGCATTGAGCTTTTCGGCGGAGAGGGAATAATCTTCTTTGCCGCCGCCTGCTCGGTAAGCTATATCTTATCAGGCTACTACGGACTTTACACAGGTCAGAAGATAATGTACTCAAAGCTCCACAGCAAGTACATAAACAGACATACAAAATAAATAAGGAGGTCTTCTTATGGAATACGCATTTTTAGGAAACACCGACATAAAGGTATCAAGAATATGCCTTGGCTGTATGAGCTTCGGCAAGGCAGGACTTATGCACGACTGGACGCTTGACGAAAAGCAAAGCGAGGAAATGATACACTATGCCCTTGACAACGGAATCAACTTCTTTGATACCGCAAACTGCTATTCGTCAGGAACAAGCGAGGAGTATCTCGGGAAAGCGCTGAAAAACGTTCCCCGTGACAAGGTCGTAATTGCTTCAAAGGTATATTTTAACGAAGGAAGATTATCAAAATCCGCTATAGAACGTGAAATTGACGGAACGCTCAGCAGACTGGGTACTGACTACCTTGACCTTTATATAATCCACCGCTTTGACTACGAAACGCCGATAGAGGAAACTATGCAGGCGCTCGACAGCCTTGTAAAAGCAGGAAAGGTCCGTGCGCTCGGTGCTTCGGCTATGTACGGCTATCAGTTCCACAATATGCAGATCGCCGCCCGTGATAACGGCTGGACGCAGTTCTCCGCTATGGAAAACCACTATAATCTGCTGTACCGTGAAGACGAGCGTGAGCTTATCCCGATATGCAAGCAGATGAACGTTTCACTTATGCCGTACAGCCCTCTGGCTGCCGGTCATCTTGCAAGAGTGCAGTGGAAAGCAGATACGCTCAGGAGCAAAACCGACAAGGTCGCAATGGGAAAATACGACCGTACCGAACAGCAGGATATGCTTATAGTAGAGCGTGTCGCTGAGCTTGCCGAAAAGTACGGCTGTAAAATGTCACAGATAGCTGTAAGCTGGCATATAGCAAAGGGCGTTGCTTCTCCGATAATCGGCGCTACAAAGATAAAATATCTTGATGAGGCTGTAAATTCATTTGATATAAAGCTTACCGCCGAAGATGTCGCTTATCTTGAGGAGCTGTATATCCCTCACAGAATAGTAGGTGCTATTGATAAAAAAACCGTACAGGGCGTTGTTTTGCTTGATGAGAAAAAATGATAACGTTATCATTTCATAAACAGTTGGATTACCCTTGACAAAGCTTAATATTTAACGTATAATTATCTTGCTCATTCGATTTCAATTTCAAAATCATGAGCAAGATTTTTTGATATAAGGTTAGTAATTTCTAACCATAAAGGCATAACGCCTTTTATTTATTACAAACAGGTTAGATTCAACTAACTGTACTGAATGTGTTTGGAGGAAACGAGATGGCAATCCTGAAGATTGAAAATCTGAAAAAGAACTTTGCCGATATGACCGCTGTTGACGGTCTTTCGCTGACTGTAGAAAAGGGCGAAATACACGGCATCTTAGGTCCTAACGGCGCAGGAAAAAGCACAACTATCAACTGCATACTCGGACTGCTTGACAATGACGGCGGAAAGATCGAGTTTGAGGACGGCAAAAGCATCTCAAAATGGAGAAAGAACATAGGCTATGTACCGCAGGATCTTGCGATTTACCCCGACCTTACCCCCGAAGAAAATATATCATTCTTCTGCGCTCTTTACGGCTACAAAGGCGCAGAGCTTAAAAAGCGTGTGAATGACGCACTTGTATTTGTCGGACTTACCGATGTGAGGAGCAAGAAATCAAAGGAATTTTCGGGCGGTATGAAGCGCAGACTTAATATGGCGTGCGGTATCGCACACAGCCCAAAGCTCGTAATTATGGACGAGCCTACAGTCGGAATCGATCCCCAGTCAAGAAACAGAATACTTGAAAACGTAAGACAGCTCAATGAACAGGGGACGACCGTAATCTATACCACTCACTATATGCCCGAGGTCGAGGCGCTCTGCAACAAGCTGACTATAGTTGACCACGGCAAGGTAATTGCCGCAGGCACAAAGTCCGATATCATTGCAGGTATGAACGTTGAAGAAATAACGCAGGAATCGGCTCTTGAAGATGTATTCCTTGCACTTACGGGAAAAGAGCTGAGGGACTGAGTATGTTTTTACAACTGATGAAAAAGGAGCTTAAGGTTTACTTGTCGAATAAGGTAAACCTTGTATTCCTGATTATTCTTCCGATACTGTTTATCGGACTTTTCAGCGTTGCGCTGAAAGATTATATAGGTGCGGATTACGGCACCTTCAAGGACGGCAAAATGTTCTGGTATGAAAGTGTTACCGACGGTGAATATGCAGAACGCTTCACTCTGATAAAAGATAACATTTCAAAGGCTACAGGCGTTACATTTGAAAAGGTGACTGACCTTGAACAGGCTAAAAACGATGTCGACAAGAGCAAGGCTTTCGGCGTAATTACGGTAAAAGCGGACGGTTACGATTACTACCGTTCACCGTATAACGAAACCGAGGGCGGAAAGCTTATAAGAACGATGCTTGTTCAGCTTGCTGACAGCAAATCGTTGCAGCCGACAGATCACGTTGCCGTAATTGAAAACAACATTGAGGTAAATGTAAACGATGTTGACTCATATGCTTACTACACATTCTCGGCAGTAGCATTTACTCTTATGATGCTAAGCGTCGGAATCGCAGTTTCTATCTATGACGAGCGTGAAAACCAGACTATTGAGCGTTACCGTATATCAAATATCGGTATATGGGGTATGCTCGGTATTAAAATATCAGTCGGCATGATTGCAGGACTTATCCAGCTTGTGATCTCGTTCCTGTTCTCAAGTCTTGTACTCGGTGTAAACTGGGGCAACAAGATAGGTTTTATGATACTTTTATTACTTCTCCACAACCTGTTTGCCGTTCTGTTTGCAGTTATGCTCGGAATGAAGGGAAAGAACAAATCCGTTTCCCAGGATACCGTAATGGTCGTAACAATGCTCAGCGCATATCTCGGCGGCTCTGTTACTCCTGTATACATACTTGAAAATGTCCCCGTGCTGAATTTGATACTTAAAATCAGCCCACTCTACTGGACAAATCAGGCGCTTATAAGTCTTTACAACGACAATGTTGACGAAAAGACGCTGTACAGTGCGCTTATCTCGGTCGGACTTTCGCTTGTTATCTTTATAGCGATCGCTCTCGGCGAGAATAAAAAGCACGTTGTCAGAATTGAAAAGGCACAACCTGCAAGTGACGACGGAAAGGAGGCTGAGGAATAATGACAACGATAATGAAAAACATATTCAATGTGTTCAAAAAGAACAAGGAATTTATCATGGCTGTCATTATCCAGCCCATTCTGCTGTTTTTACTGATGTCGGTGCTTCTGCCGTATACAAAGGAACATTCCATCGGTATCTGCAACCAGTCTGAAAATGCCTCGTCACAGCGTATTGTATCAGCCTTATCCAAGCTTGACGGTGTAAGAACAGAAATAGTTGACAAGGACGACCTTGAAGACAAAATGATGAACAGTAACATAGAGATAGCCGTAGTTATCGCTGATGTTCCGCAGAGCCCCGTTCCCGTAGCACAGGTTATTTCACTCAGTGATAACGAGATAAAGAGCGCCGTGGAAGCACTGATTTCCGGTATTGATTTATCGTCTGAGGTAAAAGAAAGCACGGTTACGGTAAACGAGGTCGCTCCGAAAGGCATAAACATTACAAATACGCTTGCCTTTATGATATTCAAGACGCTTACCGCCGCAAGCCTTTTAGGCTCGCTGATAATAACAGAGCGCAGGAACAAAATGCGTGACCGTATCTTCTTAAGCGGTATCAGCAAGGGTGCTTATCTCGGCGGAATGTCGCTTGTATATCTGCTGTGCATGATGCTCGGCACTACACTGTTCTATATAATCGGACTGATATTCAACTTCGACTTCGGTATGCAATATTCTTTCGGTTATCTTATAATGATGTACCTTGCCGATTTACTGTCGGTAGCGATCTACATATTTGCAAGCGCTGTTACAAAAAGCGAGGACGGACTGTGGATATTCAGTGCATTCATACTTATGCCCATGGCGCTGTTCTCAGGTATACTTTTCCCGTATGAATTCATGCCGCAGGCAATGCAGGTGATAGGCTCATGCTTCCCTCACCGCTGGATAGCAAAGAGCATTGAGATCATGCAGAAAACAGGCAGTATCGCAGATACCTTGCCGTACATAGCGTTACTGCTCAGTCTGAGCTTCGTGCTGTTTGCGATCGGCTCAATCAAAACTAAGAAAACGACCCAAAATTGATATTTGTGCAGAAAAGGCGCTTTCATTTACGAGAGCGCCTTTTTTGTGCATTTTTCACAGGATAAGCACGCCATTTTTATTTGCTTTGTGAAATCTGCCGTAGAAAATGCTTCATTCATTTGACTTTATATGAATATTGTGGTATCATTTAATAATAACGGTCATAACCGTAAAATCTCTGGAGGACAGGCTAATGTCAGCTAAAAAAGATATATCAAAAGAACTTGACAAAATCTCCGACGGCGTTAAGGAAATACATAAAAAACGTAAATCTCTGACGGGCAAAATCTTCAAGTGGATGTGCCTTGCAGTGGGAGGCTCGCTCCTTATAGTCGGCTGTATCAATATAGGAATGAGCTACAGCTTTTTAAAGCAATCGCTCCGTAACCAGCTTACCGAGGTTGCGGATATGTCTTCAAACACTATCTCAAACCAGTTAAGCTCAATCACTGCAGAATTACAACAGATCGCTTATGATTCAGGATTTGACGATCTCACCGATACAGGCACACTTTCCACAAAGTGCTTTTCAATACTGACAAAAAATCCGATGCTTACCGATGTTAAAATCGTAAATACACAGGGTAAATGCTTCTACGCAGAAACACTTGACTACTCTGAAAACGAAAGCTTCAAGCAGGCGGTTGAAACAAAAAAATCATCAAGAGGCGAGCCTTACGCCGCAAAAGACCTCAAGCACGTTCTGATGGACGTTGCCATACCGATGTTTGAATCCGATAACACCACGCTCAGAAGTGTGCTTATGGCGTGCGTTGATATGAGTACGTTCTCTGCCGTGATCGGTCAGACAAAAATAGGCGAAACAGGCTATACAATGGCTATAGACCAGACGGGAACAATAATCGCCTACCCTGATGAAACAAAGCTCACAGAGCGCATCAACTATAAAACGCTCGCACAGTCTGACAGCTCATATCAAGGCATCGCTGATTGTATAGACAAAGCTATAAACGGCGAAAACGGCTTTGCCGAGGTAAAGCTTGAAGGTGTAAATAAATACGTCACTTATGCGCCTATAGCAAATACTGACGGCTGGAGCTGTCTTGTAGTTGCTACCCCGTCCGAATACACAGGCACTATCCTGCAATCAATGTTTATCGGCACTGCTGTCGCTGTTATCTGCTTTATCTTATCGGTTTTATTGATTCTCACGATCGTAAAGAAAATAATAAAGCCCGTAAAGCTCTGCTCAGACAGAATAGTTACGCTGTCACAGGG
>CAVJKI010000084.1:0-7835 GCA_963649995.1 Sodaliphilus sp. | reverse complement strand
CGTTGTTATGAGTATATCACACAAAGCCTATGTTGTCAATAGGTTTTGCGTAATTAGTTCTCTAAAATCAATTGTTTAATTCTTATCTGTTTTGTAGGTTTTGCATAAAGCAACTTAATTGTATCGACATACTCCCGTAAATCTACAGATGAAATTTCCTATAAGTGTTGACTTTTCCATATCCGTATGTTATAATGGAGTAAACTCAAAACTACACTCATGATTATAAATAACTATAAGGAGCGGGGAATTTGAAAGGACTGCAACCAAAAGGTATATCAAGGCGAAATAAAATGCTGCTGGCGGCAATACAATTGTTTTTGGAGCAAGGGTATGAAAAGACGACCACAGCACAGATTTCCAATATGGCGGGTATGTCGCCGACATCGTTTTTTGCGGCGTTTGAAAACAAAGAGGAATTGCTTCTTACTCTGACGCAGATAATGTTTGAAAGTCAGTTTGCAAAAGCCAAGACTTTTGCAAAGGTGCTTGAGCCGCTTATGATTTATTGCCTTGAAACAGCACTTCAGATACACATAACTGAACTGTCAGAGCCGCTGAGAGAGCTGTATGTAATGGCGTACACATTACCCAGTACATCTGAATATATCTATAAAAGTACATCTGCACAGATAAAGGCGATTTTTTCTCCGTATATGCCGGGTGCAGAGGATAAGGACTTTTATGAAATGGATATAGCGTCAGGCAGTATTACAAGAGGCTTTATGGCAAAGCCCTGTGATATGTACTTTACGGTGCAGAGAAAGCTTAAGCGTTATCTTGAATGTTGCCTGAAGCTTTATGATGTTCCTAAGGAAAAACGTGACAGCCTGATCGAAGCAGTGCTTGCATTTGACCTAAGCACGGTAGCTAAAAAGCTTATAGATGAAATAGTACAAAAAGCTGAAACAGGACTTGAACAGGCTATAGATGCCGCTTATGAAACCGATAAAAGCAAATAATACTTCGGAGGTAAATTATTATGAACAAAGTAAAGAACAAGAAAAGATTAGCAGCGGTAGTGACCCTTATCGTACTGTTTGTATTTTCAAGTGCGATGACGGTTATAACTGCGGCACAGGAAGCGTCGCTTGTCAGTGCAGAGCTTATCACAGATAAGGAAAGCTATGACGAGGGCGAAACTGTAAATATTGCGCTTACTGTAAGCAACGGCAATATTTATGAAATTAACAAGGTCAAGTCCGAGATCGGACTGCCCGACGGACTTACGCTGAAAAGCGGCAAGCTTACCGACGGTGAATATACACTGCCGGCAGGAGAGAGCAAATCAAATGAAGTGACCGCTTACATAGAAAAAACGGCAAAGCCGGGTGACGCTACAGATCCTACAGAGCCCGATGATCCGACAACACCTGACGAACCAAATAATCCCGATAATCCTCCCACAGGCGGAACACTTTGTCCGCTGTGGCTGGCTTTGGCAATAGCTTCGGGCAGTGTGCTTACGGTACTCGGCATTAAAAAGAAACACGGTAAGAAAATATTATCCTTGTTCTTATGCGCCGTACTTTCACTTACAGCGCTTCCTGTCGATGTATTTGCAGAAGAAGCGGTATTGCCAACAACAAGCGGCAGTGTAACCGCAAGCAAGGATATAACGGTAAACGGTGTTAAAAAGACAATAACCGCAGAGGTTACATATAATGAGAACAAGCCCGTTGAAAGTGAAGACGTTACAGTAACATTCGACACGGGCGATGGCACCCCCGTTGACCCTATCACCTTAAAGAAGGGTGAAACGATAAGTAGACTTCCCGAATCCTTCGGTGTAGGCAAATCGTTCATAGGTTGGTTTACCGATACGTCATTCACAACCGAGTTCTTCACAGATACTCCCGTAAACGAGGATATAACCTTATATGCTTCGTTTATAGACTCTATTGATAATTTCAACAGTGCAGAAACGACCACTTATTATGTTGAGGACTGCGCAGAAAATTATCCTATCACTCTTATCTGTGATGAAGAAATAACAGCTGACAATGTATGGCAGTATATCACACTGTTTGCATATACAGGCGATACACCCGAAAATTACGTTGTTTCATCAAACGGCGAGAATGAATATACTCTCGTCCCCGAAACTCCCTATTCAAAGGGCTGTATGTATGTCATGACAGTAAACGAGGGCGTTACCTTCAAGGATCTTGACGATACGGTTGACGAGTACACATTCAAGATATTCAAGGAAGAATCGAACATAGTAGAGCTTCATGACGGTATCAAGTATCTTGACAAAACCAAGCTTACCGCTACTGAAAATATCAATGAGTATATAGTATCCGCTGATTATTTCGAGGCAAACTCTCTTGCCATTGATGATGTAATATGTATCGACAACGGCACAAAGAATATCAGTGACGATTGTCTGTTTGTAAAGATTACAAATACAACAAAGATCGAAGACAGCTATTATATTCAGACAGTTGACTGTGAAGTAGAGGATGTTTTTGAAAAGGTTGACATCTACTTCAGCGAGCCGGCACACAACAAGTATCTTGAGGATGATTTGGATACGGCGGCGCTGGAGCAGGAGATCCTGAACAGCGAGGGCGTTCAGCAGCTGAACCTTGTGCTTGCGGCTGTACTTGCCGAAAGTGAAGCCGTAAACGAAATAATGGAGGGCGAACCTCTTGTTACCGATGCTTTCACCGCTTCTGACGATGACAGAATGAAGGACTTCTCCGATTATGCAAGCATGAAGGGCGACACTCTTTTAGACCTTTCAAAGAAGCTCGGTGAGAGCCTTACCGTAAAGGTAACGATAGGTGAAGCGGTAAACAACAACTTTACTATCCCTAATCCCGATTACTGGACGGCAATCACCTTTACTCTGGGCTATGAGGGTAAGATCAAAAACAAGCTTCTTGTAGATGCTTCGTTTACCATAACAGAATATCTAAACGTTACATTGCAAGGCTATAAGGAATTTGAATTCAAGTGGTTTGAGCTGCCTGAGCTTGAATTCAACTATGCGGCTAACATCTATACGCAGACAGATATTGAGCTTAAGGTGCTTGTCTGCTCGGTAGATGAAAGTAGCTACAGAGATATCACAGACGAGGTTGCAGAAATGCTCGGCAGTGATAAGCCTAACGATACAGCAGGTCTTGTAAAGGACGTCATGGATATGCTTGACAAGAAGGGCGGATACATAGAGCTTTGCAGAATACCGTTCTTCTCAGCCTTCAAACCGCTGACGCTGTTCCAGCTGAACTTTGATTTGAGCTTCGTTGTAAAGATGGGCTTTGCAGGCGGTATCGGAAGTAAATTCTCCGTACTCGACTCAACGCAGGTCGGCGCATACGGCAACTCAAAGGATCTTGAGTTCAGTATGTATAAGAATAAGCTCCTTGAGGGCAAGCGTTACAGCTTTGACCTTACCGTATTCGGATATATAGGTATAAAGATGGGCGTTTCGGGACAGCTTACCGTATCGTTCACAGGTCTCAAACGGCTCGGCGAGGTCGGCGTTGAGGTACAGGTAGGCTTGTATCTTGATATTTACGGCCTGGCAAAATATCACGTTGTAAAGCCCGACTACAGATATGACACCGTATACAGAACTCTGATGGGCGGATTCTATCTTGAGGGCGGCATTTACGTTGAGGTAAATCTTGTCGCTGAATCAGAGGTATTCCGATTGCGTGTCGAAGCGCCGCTGATACCCGAAATAAAATGGCCGCTGTTCTCAATGGGCAACAAGGATCTTGTAATATGCCTTAACGAACAGACAACGCCGATCGTATTCAGCTCATCAGGCACTTACTGGGGCGAGGTAAATATAAAGAACCTGCCTGCGGTATCTGCACAGACGCTTGATATTACGACAGGTGTGATCAATAAAAACGCATCTGTATCATGGGACAGACTTTCTCTCAGCGTTTCGGGTAACGGCTTCAGAATGCTCAATGACAGCACAGGAACATTTATCCGATATGAGCAGTCATACAGCGGTTCAGGCTTCTATAAGAACAGTACCGCAGAATGTGTGGGTCAGATTCATTATTTAGGCACGTCACTGCAATTCACAAAGACTGCCGATCCCGAAATGAGCTTATCAAAGTCCGTAAAGATTATCTGGTATGATGAAACAAGAGTAAATGAAGAAGATATAGGCAAGATATTCACCGTAAACTTCTACAGAGAGGTTGACGGAGTAAAAACTCTTGTCGAAACAAGAAAAGTACCTGCGGGCAGTCTTGCAGGCTCTTACAATACCGATAACGCTCCCGACAGCTGGCAGTACATTGATTGCAATTGGGTAGAAGGCGATCCTTACTTTATAGCTGTTGACCACGACAACTATGAAATAGTATACACCGCAACAAGAGCGCAGACGCTCATGGAGATGGAATACTACGACACCGTAAACAAAGAGTGGGTAGTAGAGCTGTGGGCAGTAAACGCAGGCGATGTTCTGAAAGCTCCCGATATCGCAAGTGACGAGTACATGAAGCTGACTTCATGGCACGCAACCTACGGTATACCGTACGGCTTTGAAAAGATGTACAAATATGCAGGAGATAAGCTGAGAGCGATAGACTCAGGTTGCCGCAAGGATTACTATACAAGCGGTCAGCCTACAGACAAACCGCTTTACAAGGTTACAGGCAATACCGAGAGAGCCGCTTCCGAAAACTTCTATTTCAATCATTACAGCGATTATCAGAAAGTGGCACTCCATTTCAGTGCAAATTACGACAGGGCTCCGATGAACGTAACGTTCAATTATTATAATTACGCAGGCGATATGATCTCAGAAACCGTAAAGGTACCTTACGGTACAAGACCCGGCTTTGTTATGGGTAGCTTCCCTTTCGGTAAAAAATTTATGGGTTACAGTCCCGACGGCGGTAAAACCGTATATGATGCCATTACCGTATATAATGAGCAGTTGCCTTATGTATATGAGGATACCGTATACGATGCGGTTTACGAGGCAGCAATATTTGATGTTGAGATCCAGTATTACGATGACGCAGCCCGTGAATTTAAGACATATACTGTACTGAAAATCGAGGGCGGATCAAAGGTACCTCAGTCGGTATTTGATGAGGCATGGAGCAAGAGCAACTGGCAGGAGGGTACAACGATTCAGTTCTTTGACTGGAGCGATGTATACCTGAGCGATGAATACGGCGATGCGTACCTCAACGAGTTTATCCCCGACAAGACGGTCATTTACAAGAGTATTATACTCCGTCCGAGATTCAGACGTAATGTAACAATTAAGCTTGACGCAGGCGACGGCAGACTGATATTTGAGGATCAGAATGAGTTCAAGAGCTACAGCCAGGATAATTACGAGATAGAAATTTCACGTTGGGCAACCAAGGATTCCGACAAGTACAACAATTATCAGCCCACAGGCTGGAAGAATAACACAACGGGCGATATCTACGCAATAGGTCAGACGGTAAAGCTTGATTATTCGACCACACTTACAGCGGTTTATAAAGCTACTCCCAAGACCTACACGGTCAACGTGTCTACGCCCTACGGCGTACTTCTGAACGGCGAAAAGACCGATACATTCAGCGGCGGATATGACGATTATCTTGCGTTTGTAGAGAAGTACAATAATTTCACTCCTGCCGATGTTGAGGGCGAGGGCTATACTCTTAAGTTCAAAGGATCTTCAAGCAAAGCGTCCGATGACGGACTGACGCTTGACATAGTTTTTGGCAACTGGGATAAGGTAGTTCATAAGCATACGTTAAAGCTTGACGCAAACGGCGGTATTCTGACGGGCAGTGATGAACGCACAGCTGATTACGGCACGGAAATTAAGCTTTCCGATATGGCAGACTCCGTATCAAAGTCCGATGACCTCAGATATTATGATTTCGGCGGTTGGAAAGACGAAAGCGTCAATATCTACGGCGCTGACGATACAATAACGCTGACAAAGGATATGGCGCTGACAGCAGTATGGACAGACGGCGCATACAAGGAATACAAGATAACCTTTATCCTTGACAGCAATACAATAAAAGAAGTGCCCTATCACTACGGTGACGCACTTCCGGCATTCGGAGCGCCTGAAGAAGCTGACGGCTATATCTTTAACGGTTGGTCATGGTTTGGCGCTGAGGGTGCAATATCCGTACAGCCCGACACAATGCCTGCGTCAACTCTGACGGCAATAGGCTCGACCACAAAGTGCTATATCTCTTACGAGTTTGACGGCACGGTTTACGGCACTAAGACAGTCGGTAAGATAGGCGATACGATAACCCTTATCGCAAAGCCCGAAAAGGATTATTACGATGTGACCGACTGGACGGCAGACGGCATCACAATAACTGACGGAGAGTTTGTAATGCCTGCTCGTAATGTTACCTTCAAGGCAACCTCATCACCCAAGTTCTATAATGTCAATATGACGGTTGACGGCAACATAAGCTCAGACAGCCCGATGAGCGGACAGTACATGAGCGTTGTAACTTTACCTGAGCCTCCTGCAAAGAGCGGTTACACATACTACTGGAAGTCCGATGATGTTGCTATTTATGAGGAAAACGGTGAATATAAGTTTGTGATGCCTCATAACGATGTAAGCGTTGAGTGCGTTTACACAACGGCAACTCACAATGTCTACTATATAATAGAAGGCGAAACAGAGCCGTATTATACTATCACCAATGTTCCCGTCGGCAAGGATATGTTCGCTTATATCGACCTGCCGCGCAAGGACGGTTATATGTTCAACGAAATTTGGGTATGCCTGACAGATGTAATGCTTACGGATAATGAAGGTAACTATATAATGCCCGACAGCGATGTTTACTTCTGGGGAAGATATGCCACAGACGATGACAGCGTAATTCCACTCGGTATTGAGGTTATCATAGATAACCAGCCCGAAGAACACTACACGTTGTTTGTAAACAAGGGAGAAACAGTAACGCTTCCCGATATAAAGCACGAGGGCTATACACTTTCTTACGAAAGCGATACGCTGACTGTCATTGACGGCAAGGTTACAATTCCCACTGGTGAAGATGTCTATGATGTCAATCTGACAGCAAAATTCACAACGAGTTAAACGCTGTAAGTTTTCTTATTCCGTTACAACAGCCCCGACCTTTCGGTCGGGGCTGTAACTGCATAATCGTATAAAAAATCCTCACGTTTTACCGTGAGGATTTTTATGTTTATGTGATTACTTAACTATCGTAATATCTGAGCCGAACCACTTTGTTGAAATATCGCCGAGCTTACCGTCAGCCTTCATCTCGCTGAGGATCTTCTGAACTTCATCACGCAGTGCCTGATCGTTCTTTCTGAATGCGATAGCGTACTGTTCTTCTTCAAGACCCTCTGCAAGCTTCTTGTAATCCTTGCCTGAGTTCTTGATTTCATAATCGGCAACTACTTCATCAAGGAATACAGCGTCAACAACGCCGACTTCAAGCTGCTGTAAAGCTTCTACGTTTGTAGCAATGGCGCTTATTGTTATATCGTCCTTGATTGCGCTGTTTTCAAGTATTGTCTGTGCCGATGAGCCGTTCTGAACAGAAACCTTCTTGCCCTTGAGGTCGTCCATCTTTGTAACTGTTGAATCGCCCTTAACAACGAATACCATTGCATTCTTCATGTAAGGCTCTGAAAGATTCATCTTTTCCTGACGTTCTTCGTTGATGCTCAGACCGTTCCATACACAGTCGCACTTGCCGACATTAAGGTCAGTTGTGAGGGTATCCCAGTTGATAGGCTGTTTTACAAGCTTTACACCAAGTCTGTTGCATACTTCCTCTGCTACGTCAATATCGAAGCCGACGATCTCGCCGTTTTCATCAGTGTAGCCC
>CAVJKI010000083.1:0-7883 GCA_963649995.1 Sodaliphilus sp. | reverse complement strand
GCATTATGTAAACAAGTAATGCAATGCCCGTTTTATAATCGAAAGGATTACTATGGCGGTAATTATTACAGGCGGCACGGGTGCTATCGGAAGCGCAATGGCTCGTGCATTTGCGAAAACAAATGATGTTGCGATAATCTACAAAAGCTCCGATGATAAGGCGTTGGCGCTCGAAAAGGAGATCGGCTGCAAAGCGTATAAGGCTGACGTATCTTCCGCACCTGAGGTTGCAGAGGCAACAGAGCGGATAATATCCGATTTCGGCAAAATCGACGTGCTTATAAATAACGCAGGAATATCCCAGATAAAGCTTCTGAGCGATGTTACCGAGCTTGACTGGTACAACATGGTAGATGTTCATCTGACAGGCGCATTTAATATGACAAAGGCGGTATTACCTTTCATGATAGGTCGCAAAAAGGGAAGTATCATAAATATTTCATCTGTGTGGGGAGTGTACGGAGCGTCCTGCGAAGTGCCTTATTCAACAGTCAAAGCAGGACTTATCGGCTTTACAAAGTCGCTGTCAAAGGAGGTCGCTCCGAGCGGTATAACTGTAAACTGCATTGCTCCGGGAGTGATAGACAGCCCGATGAACAATGCCCACCTGTCACATGATGAAATGAACGAGCTTATTGCCGAAACTCCGCTCGGCAGGCTCGGCACTCCCGATGATGTCGCACAGGCGGCAGTTTACCTTGCCTCGGCAGGATTTGTCACAGGACAGGTACTCGGAGTAGACGGCGGATTTTATTGATAGGTATGATTTTTTGTTATTAAGCTGCACTTTTTCGGTGCGGCTTTTTTATTTTATGTTCGCTGACAAACTGTAATATTATGTCCTGACCTCACATATATTGAGTTAAGACCCGCAAAGAGGGGAAACAGCTAAAGGAGGATCATATGGACTTTTCTGTAAAGAAAGAGCCTGTATTTGTCACGGAAGTGATATATGACGGACAGGCGGAGCAGGGCGTTGAGTTTGATTACGTCCTGCCGGATTATTATCCCGACATCTTTAAAATATTAAGATGCACCTTGCGGCCGGGGATAGTATCCTACAATATTTCAGGGGATAAACTGATATGCGACGGTGTTATCTGCATAACGGCGCTATATCTCAGTGAGGACGGCGGCATGGAATGTGTTGAACATCGCTACAGCTATTCCAAGACAGTCGATCTTCCGAAATCAGCCGACAACGGCAATGTAATGATCGAGCCTAAGGTGGATTATTGCACCTGCCGTGCGGTTTCGGGCAGACGGATAGATGTCAGGGGAGCGGTAAGCTTTAAGATAAAGGTAAGCTGTATAACACCGTTTGAGATCATAAGCGATATGGAGGGCTGTAATGTACAGACAAAAAAGAACAAGATATGCTGTACACGAAAGCTGACTGCGGGAAAGCAGTTCGTTATCCGCGAAGATATAGGCGTTTCGGGAATAGACGGCACTGTAAAAGCGGTTGTAAGCTGTGACGCTACCGCTGTTGTAAACGACTGTAAGATAATTGCGGATAAGGTCGTGCTTAAAGGCGAGGCAAAGCTCAAGGCACTGTATCTTGTTCAGAATGACAGCGGCATCTCCCTGCAAACTATGGAGGCTGAGATTCCGCTCAGTCAGATAGTCGATATGCAGGGCGTTGATGAAAAGCATACCTGCTATGCACTGTTCAGGGTGCTGTCATGTGCGTTGTCGGTAAAATCTGCCGATAATGATACCTCAGGTGTTTTCGGCTGTGAGCTTACGATCGGCTCTCAGATAACCGCAACGCTCGAAGAAAACATTTATCCTGTCACCGATATGTATTCTACCTCGTATGAAACAAGCTTTACCACAGCTTCGCTTAAAACTGAGGCTGACCACCGTTTTATCAGTCAGACGCTGAATGTAAAACAGCTTATCCCGTGCGAAAACGGCATACCCGAAAGCGTTATTGACGTAAGCTGTAACGTTGCCGAGATAATTTGCAGAGCAGAAGATAACGGCGAGCTTAACATAAACGGAAAGCTGATGTGCAACGTGTCGGCAATACGGGAAAACGAGCCTGTGTTCTCTGAAAAGCTCCTGCCCTTTGATTTATCCGTATCGGTAGGCTCTGTTACAGCCGACTGCGTGATACAGCCCGCCGTAAATATTACTGCGGTAAGCTACAGTATAACAGATGACGGAATAGAGCTGAGATGCTCTATGCTCATGCAGGGCTGTATGTATATGTGTCTTACCGAACAGGTTATAAAGCAGGCTGAAATCAATGAAAATGCCGCAAAGCAAAGAAATGACGATTACTCGCTGAAGCTTTATTTTGCAGATGAAAACGAAGATGTATGGAACATTGCAAAGCGTTATAATACGTCTGCGGCGGCAATCGAGGCCGAGAACGAGGTCACGGACGGTAAAGCATCGGGCTTACTTCTGATACCTATAGTATAGCTCAGACCTTTTTTCTCCGCACGGAGATAAGGCATTATATTAACAGATAAGGAGAAATTATGCCAAAGTCAATTTATAAGGATATTTCCGAGCGAACAGGCGGAAATATCTATATAGGAGTTGTCGGTCCCGTGCGTTCGGGAAAATCGACATTTATCAGCAGATTTATGAATGTGCTTGTAGTCCCGTCAATCGAAGATGAATTCCGCAGAGAAAGGGCAGTAGATGAGCTTCCTCAGTCGGCGGCGGGAAAAACCATAATGACCACCGAGCCGAAGTTCGTGCCTGAGGAGGCTGTCAGTATAACGGTTGACGAAAGCGTCAATCTCAATGTCAGACTTATTGACTGCGTAGGATACATAGTTCCGGGCGCAAAGGGCTATATTGAAAACGAAGCTCCGAGAATGGTGAAAACACCTTGGTTTGACGATGAAGTTCCGTTCAATATGGCGGCTGAGGTCGGTACTCATAAGGTCATTACGGAACACAGCACAATAGGACTTGTAGTAACTACCGACGGCAGTATTACAGATATTCCGAGAGAAGAATACGAAGCGGCGGAGGAACGTGTTATCAATGAGCTTAAAAGCATAAGAAAGCCGTTTACCGTGGTGCTTAACTGTAGCGACCCTACATCTGCCGCATCAAAAGAGCTGGCGGCTGAGCTTTCACAGAAATACGGTTGTACCGTGACGCCGCTTAATTGCCTTGATATAACAGAGGAAAACATTAAAGAGCTTTTGTCTGACGTACTTATGGGCTTCCCCGTAAGAGAAATCGGCATAAAGCTTCCTAAGTGGCTTGCTTCGCTTGATAATGACCACTATCTGAAAAAGCAGGTGTTCGATTCTGTCCGTGAAGCGGCAGGAAATGTTGATTGCATGGGCGATATAGACGGCTTTATCGACAGAATAGGGCAGTGCGAAAGTATCAGCTGCTGTAATAAGGATAAAGCCGAGCTGGGATCGGGTACGGCTTATATAACCGTAAATCTGGGACAGGATTTATTCTATAAGGTTCTCGGCGAAACAACAGGTATCGAGCTTGCCGACGAGGGCGACCTCATGCCGTGTATGATAGAGCTTGCAAAGATAAAGAAAGAGTATGAAAAGGTGCAAACAGCGCTTGAGGAGGTCAGAGCGACAGGATACGGTATAGTTATGCCTGGCGCAGAGGAGCTTACGCTCGAAGAACCTGAGATAGTAAAGCAGGGCGGAAAGTTCGGTGTAAGGCTCAAAGCGTCCGCTCCGTCTATCCACATGACGCTTGCAAATATCAATACCGAGGTAAATCCGATCGTCGGCAGTGAAAAGCAGTCGGAGGATCTTGTCAAATATCTTCTGAGAGAGTTTGAGGAAAACCCGACAAAGATATGGGAGAGCAATATTTTCGGCAAATCCCTCCATGAGCTTGTAAACGAGGGCTTACACAACAAGCTGAGCCGTATGCCCGCCGATGCGAGAGCAAAGCTTCAGGAAGCTATTCAGAGAATTATAAACGATGGCTGTAACGGACTTATCTGTCTTATATTATAAAAGTCTGCTGTATGAAAAAGACCGCACTCATTAAAACGGGTGCGGTCTTTTATATATCGTGTCAGTTCATGGCGGGATTGCCGCCGAGAAGATTCATTACGTCAATGCCGGCAAGGCTCAGTAAAAAGCTGATTACTATGAAAAGTACAACTGCAACAACAGCTGCAATCCATACCGTTCTTTTCTGCTTTTTCGTCCATGTGTGCTGAGGACGGGCGCTTTCGTCGACCTTGAATGAGATCGTGCTTTCACCGCCGGCCTGTAAAACGTCTGCCACCATATCGTCATTTTCGTGGTTTTCGTTATCTTCTGTGTTCATTAATACTTTTTCTTTGTTCATATCTGTCCTTACTTTACGATAAGCTCCTTGGCCTTTTCAAGAATAAGCTGTTCTCTTTTCAGAACAAAGCTCATCTGATATTCCTTGCACTGCTCGGAAAGCGCTTTGAGCTTATTCACTGCCTCCTCATAAGGCATCCATTCAAGCTTATATCCGAGTCTTTCCTGCGAACGTGCCAGAGCGGCAGTGTCGCATTTGTCCGATGCTTTCTTTGCAACGTAGCAGTGGGAAACCATGCAGAATTTTCTCTTGAATTTATGTTCTTCTATCCAACCGAGGTATCCGATAAGCTCGGCAGGGTATCCCGTTTCTTCCGAAACCTCTCTTAAAAATGCCTTGTCGGGAGTTTCCGTGATCTCTATACTGCCGCCGGGCAGCTTATAATATTCGGAGTTTTCTATCTTCATCATGGCGATGTTTCCTTCGCCGTCTGTCATGACGCCTCTTGTGTTATAGCGTGCGTCGTCTTCGATATACTGAGGCTCACCACCAAAGAAATCGCTGTCGGTTATCTTTGCAATAAGCATTTATTAAGTCGTCCCTTTCGTAATGCGGTCGATACCGCTGTTTTTTTCATACATATAATAGCACAAACCACAGTCCATTGCAATATAAAAATGTACATCGTTTTTGTAGAAAACATCTATATATATACCACGATTATTGTTAAAAATGCACAGTGGAAGTTATCGCAATATGGTGATATAATAACCTCAGACATAAAATCCGCTGAGAGAGCGGATTTTGCCGTGCAAAAAAGCACGGCTTGCGGCGCACCGCAAGTCTGAGAACATTTTACCGTCAAATCCTTTTGTCAGTAGACAAAAGCACGGCGTACCGCCGTGTCGGCTAGCGCCGATTTGATTTGCGGTATAATAACTTTATATGGCTAAAACCGAGAAAAGAAAAAGAGAGAACAAAATGGAAAATACAGTAACAAGCACAGGTACAGAAGTAAAAAAATACAGACGTGCAGGCTTTATGGACGAGGTAAGAGGCTTTTGCATACTCTGCATGGTAGTCTATCATGTGTGCTTCGATCTGAACTATACCTATAATATTCATATACCGATAATGTTTGACGGTTGGTTTGATATTATTCGTGACATTTTTGCGGGTGCTTTCATGTTTATATCAGGCATGAGCAGCCGCTATTCACGCAATAACGCAAAGAGGGGTATACAGTGCTTTTTTATCGGAATGATAATAACCTTTATCTTTGCGTTTTTCGCTCCGACCGCCCCGATATTGTTCGGTATCCTGCATTTCATGGGTGTTTCCATGATGATATATGCAATAGGCGACAAATATTTTCTGAAGATTCCCGCACCTGTCGGAATAGCGCTGTGTGCCGTTCTTTTTATTGCTACAAGAGGTATTATGTACGGCTATCTCGGACCCGCCTACGGTGTCGGAATAAAGCTGCCTGAGTTTATATACAATGCAGGTCTGCTGTTCCCGCTCGGCTTCAGATCACCGAGCTTTCAGTCAATGGATTATTTCCCGCTTCTGCCGTGGTTTTTCGTGTTCCTCGCAGGTGCGTACACGGGAAAATATGCAATCGAAGACAAAATGCCGTCTTTCTTCTATAAGACGCATTGCAGACCGCTTGCGCTTGCAGGCAGATATACATTATGGATATATGTGCTTCATCAGCCCATTGCAATGGGAATATTCCTTCTGATATTCGGCAGGGTATAAAAATTTGCGAAAACCCTTGACAATCCTTTTTGGGTTTGATATAATAATAAAGCTTGACAAGTATGTCAACATCCCTTGCTCGTACAAGAGTGCGGGCTTAATATCCACAAGGAGGTGCTTATAATGGCAAAGCTCAGCGAAAAGTATGAGGCAGTTGTTGTATTTTCACTTAAGAACGGTGAGGATGCAGTAAAGGCTCTCGTTGCTAAGTTCTCTGATCTGATCAAGGAACACGGCACATTAGTTGACGTTGATGAATGGGGCGCTCGTAAGCTCGCTTACGAGATAAACTACGAAACAGACGGTTATTATGTAGTTTACAGCTTCGACAGCAAGCCTGATTTCCCCATGGAATTCGAGCGTATTATCAACATCACTGACGGCGTTATCCGTTCGCTCGTAACGGTACGCAAGTAATTTTTGTTTGGAGAAATAGACAGGAGGAACGGTAACGTATGTACAACAAGGTAATCATGATGGGCAGAATCGTCAACGACCTTGAATTGAGATCAACTCCGTCGGGTGCGTCTGTGCTTTCGTTCAGAATTGCAGTTGACCGTAGATTTCAGACAAAAGGCGAGGAGAGAAAATCTGACTTCTTCAATGTTGTCGCATGGCGCAATGAAGCAGAATTCATCTCAAGATATTTTGCAAAGGGCCGCATGATACTTATCGAGGGCGAGCTTCAGAACAGATCGTACCAGGATAAGAACGGCAACACCGCATATATTACCGAGATCATTGCAGACCGTTCCACATTTACAGGTGAAAAGGCTAACGGCGGACAGGGTTCATCTTCCCCTTATCAGGGCTATCCCGGAAACGTTCAGAATAATGCCGCACCTGAACATCCTGCACAGGCTACAAACACAGCGCCCACAGTGTCGCAGGGTAACAATTCGGATTTCACCGTAGACTCAGGTGACGATGACGATTACCCGTTCTGATCAAAATAAGGAGGATAAAAACAATGTCTGAAAGAGAAAAGAACGAAAAGTCAACAGTTCGTCCTATGAAGCGTACAAGAAAAAAAGTTTGCGCATTCTGTGCTGACAGAGCTGAATTCATTGACTATAAGGATGTAGCTAAGCTCAGAAAGTGCATGACAGAGCGTTACAAGATTCTGCCCCGCAGAGTAACAGGCTGCTGCGCATACCACCAGAGAGAGCTTACAACAGCTATCAAGAAGGCAAGACAGGTAGCTCTTATTCCTTACGTTTCTGACTGATTTATAAACAGCTTAACAAAATCGGTGCTTTAAATGCACCGATTTTTTTGTTTTTATCTATTGATTATTTTTAGAAAATGCTGTATAATAATACAGTATGATTGCGAGGTGTGTGTTTTGGCACAGAAGAAAAAAGGAAAAAATAAATTCGGTATAACACCGTCTATGATATTTCTGAATCTTTTATTGGTTCTTATCATCTGTACAGTGTGCTTTTTTACTTATAATATAATAAACGGCGAGGACGCTACATCGTCTGAGGCACCCTTCACTGCGGTTACACCGGAGCCGCCCGAAACGTCAGCTCCCGATACTTCGGCTGACAGCAGTACGGATAGGTCCGACAGTGACGTAAGCTCGTCTGAAAGCAGTACATCAGACAATGAGCCTACTGTTGACTTTGATAAGGATTATTTCTCATCGTCACTGTTCATCGGCGACAGTATCTCCACAGGTCTCAGCCTTTACGGCTTCCTTGACCAGGATAATGTATTCGCTCAGCAGGGTCTTGCTCCCTCGACCGCTCTTGACGCTGATATTGACGGAGTAACCCTTTCCGATAAAATTGCTTCGTTCAAGCCTAAGAAGATATTCATAATGCTCGGTACAAACAGCGTCGGCTATGCAGATAACGATACGCTTGCCG
>CAVJKI010000082.1:0-7894 GCA_963649995.1 Sodaliphilus sp. | reverse complement strand
TGTCTTTGTACTTTGGCATTTTTTTACCTCCATAATGATATCTTTATTCTATACCTTTTCGGAGGTTTACACAAGATATTAAGAAGTCTCAATTTATCAAGGCAATCCTCTAAAGATTCATAACTGCAATGTATACCTCTCACTCTCCAGCTCCTTTGCAATCGTCAAATGCTCCACAATAACCGACGGCGCAAGCTTATCTGCGGCGTGATATTCTCCGCCTATACTTTTTTCAGCCTGATATTCAATAGGACAGCCGCAGTTGGGGCAAGCATTTGCTCTGTCGGAAAATTCCTTGCCGTATTCGGCACACTTTATCATTGCCATATTTTTTATCCCCTTTGATTTTTAATGTTCAGAAAACAGTACACCTGATAATCATGTTTTAACCTGTTTCAGGTTAAAAGTCAAGACCTTTACATATAATGTTTATAATTTAATTATAAACAGTGAAAGGCGCTGATGAAAATGTACAGCAGAATAAGAAATCTCAGAGAGGATTCCGACCTTAATCAGACGGCAATCGCAAAAATGCTCGGTATGTCGCAGACAGGCTATTCAAAGTACGAAACAGGCGAAAACGACGTTCCCACAGCGATACTCATAAAGCTTGCCGATTATTATAAAACAAACGTTGATTATATCCTCGGGCTTACCGATAATCCGACCTATTATAAAGATATATAAAAACCCGGCAGATACATTTCGGTACCTGTCGGGTTTGTTTCATATTAAAGAACCTTTGATAAGAAGTCCTTAAGTCTCGGATTTTTGGGATTTGCAAAGAATTCATCGGGAGGACCTTGTTCGACTATCTGTCCGTCCGACATAAACATAACTCTTGACGCAACCTCACGGGCAAAGCCCATTTCGTGAGTTACTACAACCATTGTCATGCCTTCCTCGGCAAGCTGCTTCATAAGGTCGAGTACCTCGCCTACCATCTCAGGGTCAAGCGCGGAGGTCGGCTCGTCAAAAAGCATAACATCGGGTTTCATTGCAAGCGCACGGATTATTGCAATACGCTGCTTCTGACCGCCCGATAACTGCGGAGGATAAGAGTCTGCCTTGTCGGCAAGTCCAACACGCTGGAGAAGCTTCATCGCCTCTGCGTCTGCTTCTTCCTTAGTCATAAGACCGAGCTTTACAGGCGCTAAGGTTATGTTTTTCTTTATCGTCAGATGAGGGAACAGATTGAAGTGCTGGAATACCATGCCCATCTTTCTTCTGATGAGATTTACGTTTGCCTTGCGGTCGGTGATATATTCACCCTCTACGCAGATGCTTCCGCTTGTGGGCTTTTCCATGAGGTTAAGGCAACGCAGGAACGTACTCTTGCCTGAGCCTGACGGACCTATGATAACTACCTTTTCGCCCTTGTAGATATGCTCGTTGATTCCGTTGAGAACATGAAGATCACCGAACGACTTTTTAAGCTCCTTAACGTCTATCACTCTTGCCAAGCCTCCTCTCAAGCAGCTTCTGAAGCTTTGTCAGAATAAATACCAGTATCAGATAGAAAGCCGCCGCAATAAGCAGGGGAGTAATAAGGTCGTATGTTTTCGAGCCTACATACTGTGCCGCTTTGGTAATATCCGTTACCGCAATATATCCGGCTATTGACGTTTCCTTTACCAGTACGATAAATTCGTTTCCGAGTGCCGGAAGAATGTTCTTTATAGCCTGGGGAAGCACGATGAGCCACATTGTCTGACCTGCACCGAGACCGAGCGATCTGCCCGCTTCCGTCTGTCCCTTGTCGATAGATTCAATACCTGCACGGACGATCTCTGCAACATAAGCGCCCGAATTGATACCGAAGCACATTACTGCGGCTGCAATGGCGTTTGCACCTCTGTAGTTAAAGAGTACCGCATTTATAAGAAGCAACTGTACAAGTACAGGCGTACCTCTTATTACGAATACATACAGGTCGCATATCTTTGCTATCCAGCCGATACCCCTTTTGCCGGCGCATAACTGCTTTACAACTGCCACAAACGCACCGATGAGAAAGCCGAGAATTACCGCAAACAGTGATATAAGCAACGTGTTTCCGATACCGCTCAGATAGAATTCATAACGGTTTTCTCTTATCAGCGCCTTGTCAATGGCGTCCCAAATCCCAAGAAAAAAGTCCAATTCCTGATTCCTCCGTATTATTTGCCAATAAAATCCGTCTTAAAAAATACGGGCGGCATTTAACCGCCCGCTTTGAGTTCAATTATTACTTAGTGTGGTTGAGTGTGAACTCGTCAACCTTGCCGTCGTCGATAAGCTTCTGAAGAATCTTGTTTACCTTATCCTCGAGCTCAGTATTGCCCTTCTTGAATGCAAATGCGTATGTGTCTGTGAATACCTCTGCGTCAAGGATTTCAAGAGTATCGTTGCCCTTTACCATTTCCTTTGCGGGAAGCTCGTCCATAACGATGCAGTCAACCTTATCGTTCTTTAAGTCTTCAGCAGCCTGAACATACTTTGTATAACGTGAAGGCTCCTTCTTAAGATCATCTGTTACATAGAAGTCAGCTACAGTTGACATCTGAACTGCGATCTTTGTATCGCCGCCGAGGTCGTCAACGCTCTTTACTCTGTCAGCGCCCTTGAGTACAACGATAACCTGCTTTGACTTAGCATATTCGATTGAGAAGTCCATAACTTCCTGACGCTCGGGAGTAACTGAGATACCTGCTGCCGCAAAGTCAACCTTGCCCTGCTGTACTGCTAAAAGCGCACCGTCGAAGTCCATTGACTGGATCTCAAGCTCCATGCCGAGTTCCTTTGCAACTTCATTTGCAATATCAACGTCGATACCTACAACATCATTGCCGCTCATGTATTCATAAGGAGCAAATCCGGGCTCTGTAGCCATAATAAGCTTACCGCCTGTTGTATTGTTATCGCTCTTGCTTTCGGTAGCTGAGCTTGCAGAATTATCTGCTGTGCTGCTTGTTGTGTTTGACTGGCAGCCTGCCATTACAAGACCGCAGGTTGCGGCTGCGAGTATGCCTGCAATTATTCTTTTGATCTTCATAGTGATACCTCTTTTTTAAATTTCTTTCGTGTTTAGTTTGCGTTTTTTACGCTATCGTTATTATTATAGTGCATTTCTTTACAATAAGCAAGCATTTTTTTCTTTTTTGTGTAAAATACATATAAATTTGTGCGTTGTTACACAGTTCATGACAAAAATTCCGCTGTAAATAGGTTGTTATTAAAGCTTGAAATCGGTTTTTCCGTCTTTTTGCAAATAATTTATAAAAATACCGCAGGCAAACAACTGTGCTTACCTGCGGTGCGGATATTAAAAACCGTTCGTATTACTTTCTGCCGAAAAGCCCCTTTTTCTCATAAGGCTCGCTTGTGAAACCTTTAAGCTCATAGCCTGTAGGCTTAAGAACTTCCTTTATCTTATCCTCGGAAAGAGCCTCCTCGCTGATGATCACCGTTTCACCCTTTGTGTGTGAAGAATTGACCTTCTTTACCTTAAAAGCTCCTCTGATAGCGTCGTTAACGTGTGATTCGCACATTCCGCACATCATTCCGTCAATTTTAAGTGTAGTCTTTACCATTGTAAATTCCTCCGTTACTTTATTGATATTACTTTATAGCCGCTGTTTTCAACGGCTTTTTTTAGCTGTTTGTCCGAAACCTCACCAGAAAGCTTTGCCACGGCAATGCCGTCCGTATGACTTGCCGTTGCGCTTACCACCTGCGGAATAGCCTCAAGTGCAGTCTTTACATGATGTTCGCACTTTTCGCACATCATGCCCTTTATCTTTATAGTTTTTGTGATTTCAGCCGTATCTGCATCACCTGTCGTTCCCGACTGCTGTACGGTAACACTGTTCAGCGGCTTTGCCTTTCTGTCATGCTTTGTGCTGTACAGCTTGCAGAAGTTAAGCCTTAACGCATTCGATACAACGCAGAAGCTTGAAAGGCTCATTGCCGCCGCACCGAACATGGGGTTAAGCGTCAGTCCGAGAGATACAAACACACCGGCGGCAAGCGGTATGCCTATAATATTGTATATAAACGCCCAGAACAGATTTTCGTGGATATTCCTCAGCGATGCACGGGAAAGTCTTATCGCCGCAGGAACATCGGTGAGCCTGCTTTTCATCAGTACAACGTCGGCGGCGTCAATCGCAACGTCAGTTCCCGCACCTATCGCAATACCCATATCGGCGGCAGTCAGCGCAGGAGCGTCATTTATACCGTCGCCTACCATAGCGACCTTACCCTGAGCTTTAAGCGAGCGGATAACCGCCTCCTTGCCGTCGGGCAGAACTCCCGCTATAACCTCGTCAACGCCTGCCTTTGCGCCTATAGCTTTTGCTGTACGCTCGTTATCACCCGTCAGCATTACGACCTTTATACCCATATTTCTGAGTTGCTTTATAGCGTCAGGGCTGTCCTCCTTTATTGTATCCGCAACAGCGATCATGCCGAGTGCCTTATCGTTTTTGCTGAAAAGCAGAGGAGTCTTGCCTTCGTTTGAAAGCCTGTCAGCCTCCGACTTTATTTTATCGCCGAGCTTAACCTTTTCACCGATGAACTTAAGACTTCCGCCGTAAAGCGTATCGTTGCCGATAGTCGCCGTAAGTCCGTTACCGCTGAGCGCCTTGAAATTATCAACATTCTGTGCAGTAACCGAGTGTTCTGCACCGTAATCGTTTATCGCCTTCGCAAGCGGATGTTCACTCTTTGCTTCCAGCGATACCGCAAGACTTAAAAGCTCACTTTCCGATACATTATCGGCAGGGATTATATCTGTCACCTGCGGTTCGCCTTTAGTGATAGTACCCGTCTTGTCAAGAGCTACTATCTGTGTCTTGCCTGCCTGTTCAAGCGAAACAGTAGTCTTGAACAGAATACCGTTCTTTGCACCTACACCGTTTCCGACCATGATCGCAACGGGAGTAGCCAGTCCGAGCGCACACGGACAGCTTATTACAAGCACCGAAATTCCTCTTGCCAGTGCATAAGCAAAATCCTGTCCTATCAGTAACCACACTATCATAGTAATGATCGAAATCGTGATAACAGTCGGTACGAATATGCCCGATACCTTGTCGGCGATCTTTGCGATAGGTGCTTTGGTAGCCGCCGCATCGCTGACCATTTTGATGATCTGCGACAGGGTAGTGTCCTCGCCTACACGAGTAGCCTCACAGGTAATAAATCCCGTCTGGTTGATAGTCGCCGCCGAAACGTTATCCCCGACCGTCTTATCTACAGGTATGCTTTCACCCGTCAGTGCGGATTCGTTGACCGTGCTTTCGCCGTCTGTTACAACTGCGTCGACAGGTATGCTTTCACCAGGACGCACAACGAATATATCACCCTTGATTACTTCCTCAGCAGGGATCGTCTGCTCTGCGCCGTTCCTTATTACATTAGCGGTTTTCGGCGCAAGCTTCATCAGACCTTTAAGTGCGTCGGTGGTTTTACCTTTAGAACGAGCCTCAAGCATCTTGCCGACTGTGATAAGCGTCAGTATCATAGCCGCCGATTCAAAGTAGAACTCGTCCATGTACATCATCACAGCGTCCATGTTTCCGTGAAGCTGTGCGTCCGTCATCATAAACAGTGCATAAACGCTCCATACGAACGACGCACCCGAGCCGAGCGCAACAAGCGTATCCATGTTCGGTGAGCGGTTAATAAAGCCCTTGAAGCCGTTTACAAAGAACTTGCTGTTTATGACCATGATAATTGCACTGAGTAGCAGCTGTACCAGTCCCATAGCCACATGGTTTCCGTCAAACCATGACGGCAGAGGAAATCCCCACATCATGTGACCCATTGAGAAGTACATAAGAATTACAAGGAATATGACCGATGCGATAAGCCTTTTCCTCAGCTTAGGTGTTTCCGTATCACGCAGTGAATCTGCGTCGTTATCTGCTTTCTTACCCCTTGCACCTTTCAGTTTTGCGCCGTAGCCTGCCTTTTCAACGGCAGAAATTATATCCTGCGGCGATGCCGTACCCTCGACACCCATTGAATTGGTCAGCAGGCTTACTGAGCAGGATGTAACTCCTTTTACCTTTGTTACCGCTTTTTCTACTCTTGCGCTACAGGCGGCACAGCTCATGCCCGTAACATCATACTGTTCCATATCAAGACCTCTTTTCTTTTGTCCGTTTTTATCTATTATGTCCGCTTTGCGTTATTTCATCAGCTTTTGTAAGGTCGCTACAAGCTCGTCTATAACCTCGTCCTTGCCCTCTCTTATATCTCTTGCAACACAGCCTCGTATGTGGCTTGCAAGAAGCTCTTTGTTGAAAGCGTTCATTGCGGCATTGACTGCGGCAGACTGAATAAGCACATCGTTGCAGTATGCGTCATTTTCTATCATCGCTTCAATGCCCCTTACCTGACCTTCTATGCGCTTAAGACGGTTTAGCAGTGCCTTTCTGTGCTTTTCATCTCTCACCGTATGCTTCTGACAGCACGGACAGACCTTTTTAACAGTTGTTTTATTTTCACTCATAGCTTTACCTCTGAATTTTTGCTGTAGCCTCAATATACCCTCATGGGGTATTTTTATTATATACCCCCTTAGGGTATTTGTCAAGAGAAAAAATAAACGGCTTGCAAAAAAATTACAAGCCGTTTTAACCGTTTATTATCAATTATCAGAATTTGTGACCGCACTTTGAACAGAATTTGCTGTTTTCTTCAAGCTCTTTTCCACAGTCAGGACATATCAGCTTTTGCGGCTGAGCTTGCTCAGGCGTTACTTTTTCGCCGCAGCCCGAACAGAAAACATCGTCAGCCTTAAGCGCCTTGCCGCATTTCGGACAAGCTCTTTCGTCCGACAATTGCTTTGCTCCGCAGACCTGGCAGAACAGTGAGCCGTCAGGAAGCTCTGCACCGCACGAAACACATTTGATCGTCTTGCCGTCATTCATATTTGCACCGCATTTGGGACAAAACGCAGTGCCAAGGGCAACACTTTCATTGCATTTCGGACACTGACGTGTAAGCGGTTTACCGCAGCTTGTACAGAAAGAATTTCCGGAAGGCACTTCACTTTTACAGTAAGGGCAGATTATCCTTCCGTCCGAAGCATTTACGAAGTCTGTTCCGGTATACATATCCTGTTCGCCGTTTGCAACATATCTTTCAATATGAGCAAATATTTCACTGGGTAACTTTTTCTGCTGAACTGAGCCGACAATTGCCGTTACTGCAAGCGGAGCGAATACAAACCAGCCTATAACGCCTGCACCGATCTTGTCAGACCACTGACCGTTGCCGATATTCACAAGAATACCGTTGCCTGTGTCGGAAATCTGGACCTCTATGGCAGAACTCATGCCTGCGACCTTTTTCCAGCTGTCATCTTCTTTTGCCTGGACTATGTACCCTTCGCCTGCTTTTCCGCCTTGCACAACAAGCCCTTTTGAATAACGCAGAAAATTCTGAACGCTTCTGCCTATGCCTTCTACAGTAATACCGTTTGTTTTCTGAAATACTCTTGATTCAGCCATAGCTAACCTCCGTTTTACTAAAATGGCAAGTTTTTCTATAGTGCAATTATAACATTTTACAGCTTGATTGTAGACAATTTCAGTTAAATTTGTACAGATTCCGACATCAATTAATACATTTTTGAAATTCGGTCATTGCAACGAGGTAATCAATATTTCCGTGACCTTATCAGTGCAATTGCACTATCACCGAAACCCAAAGACCCGCTATCCCAAGATATTTGTACCGTCCCCCTGCACAACAGAGCGTCAGCGTTCGGCTTGATATGCTTTTTAAACGCAATCGTTTGTGTGTCTTATCGCCAACACCCCCTCAGCGGGGTAAGGGTGTGGGTAAGGAAAGAGGGATGCCACGCTGAGCATTGCGAAAGCAATGCTCCCGCTCCTCTCGT
>CAVJKI010000081.1:0-7919 GCA_963649995.1 Sodaliphilus sp. | reverse complement strand
ACAAATAGTGCCGCTGCGATTGAGGACTATTGAACAAATGTGAAAAATAATCACAGAAAAATTGACAAATTGAAAAAACTTTGTTGACGAAAAGGGCACATTTGGATATACTATAGGTACAGAGCGGAGATACCGCATAACATCTCAATGCGGGCGGCTCAACGGAAAGATAATACGAATTTACGGAGGTAACTAATCATGTTTGTTAAAGAAGTAAGCGTTAAGAATCAGGTAGGTTTACACGCAAGACCCGCAACATTCTTTATCCAAAAAGCTAACGAGTACAAGTCGTCTATATGGGTAGAAAAGGAAGAAAGACGAGTAAACGCCAAGAGCCTTCTCGGTATTCTTTCACTCGGTATTGTCGGCGGAACAACAATCAGAATCATTGCTGACGGCTCTGATGAACAGCTCGCTGTTGACGGTCTTGTAAAGCTCGTTGAAAGCGGTTTTGCCGAATAATTCACACTCCCGACCAAGTAGTGTATAACGGAAAAATTCCGTAGTGTAGCGTGTAGAAAGTGTAGACGGACAGAATTTACATTAATAAAGAAACAGCGGGGATTTTGCAATATGCAAGTCACCCGCTGTATTTTTATTTCACCGATTTAACGTTCAAAGGAGCATTATATTGAAAATATCAAAAAAAATAACCGCCGCTGTCCTTGCGGCAGTGCTGTCGCTGACCTCAGTTACCGCCTTGACAGGCTGTTCTGCCGATTATTCGGGTATTGACGGCTACAGCGATATAGAGAACGCACGAAAGCTCTATTCCTCTTTATATTCCGCCGAGCTTATAGTTACCGATAAGCAGACCGATTCCGTAACGCAGAAGCTCACCTTCTGCTATGACCAGAACGATACCCTCTCCTACAGCTATTACGGCACGGACGGCAAAACGGAATACTATGAATATCACAACGGCTCAGAGTATAACTACTACTCCAACGGCGAATGGCATACACTTGTCAGCGGCGATAATGATTACGTCTGCTACACCCGCACAAATAAAATGTCCATGACCGATGAAGGTATGATATTCATAAAGCCCGACAGCGTTACAGGCTCGCAGGTCACCGAAAACACCGACGGTAAAACTATCACCATGCATTACGATGTATCAAAGCTCAACAGCTCAATGTCGTCACAGCTCGGACTTGTAGGCGATCTTGACAGCTTCAGCGTTGAATACACCCTTGATAAGGACGGCTACTGCATATCAATGGAGCAAATCGGCACAGCCACCAAGGACGGAGTACAGAGTAAGGTCGATTACCTTATGACCGTGATCCACATGAACGACATCGCCGCAGTCGAAAAGCCCGATGTTGCAAACGCCTCCGACAGCTCCGATACCTCTGATACCACAAGCAGCACCGAAAGCTAACCCCCTATAAAAAAGCAAATAGTACCCCCGCCCGTAAGCCTGAAGCCTACGGGCGCAGTTTGTTAAAAACTCATTTTTGCAGCATTATACATTATCTTAAATCTATCATCCGCAACGCCTTAAGCAATTTCAATGCGCCGATGAAGTTAATATTTTCGTGACCTTATCAGTGCAACTGCACTATCACCGAAATTTCCAGAAAACGCACTAATCTGAGAATATGTGCAGTTTAGTACACAACTTTTCGTAGGGGAGGGGCTTGCCCCTCCCGAAATATAGAAGCGATTATTGGAAGCGGATTGAAAGGAATTTATAAATAATAGTCTTTGGTTACGACTGATAGTTAACGCATTAAAAAACTCGGTGAATGGTTATAGATTAGCGCAACGGGCGGGGCAAGCCACCGCCCCTACGAAAGGAGAAGATGATAGCAAATATAAATGAATTGTTAGTGCAGAAGTATATCAAGATACCCCCACCCGTAAGCCTTAAGCCTACGGGCTTTTTTTGCCGTTTTCCCCCGAATAAAATCAAAAAATAAAGCGAAAATGTTGTGAAATTTTACAAAATAGCTTGATTTGTATCATCTTTTATGGTAAAATTAAATAAAATCATAATGGCGGTACTGTGGATATTTGTAAATGCGGTCATGCCGCCGATTTCACTGCGTTACCTCGCTTTAACAGTTTATTTCACTAAATCATTTTATTATACATAGCCCAAGGAGGCGAAAACGGTGCAGTTAAACACCAACGGTCAGAAATTCATAAATATCATAGTCGGTTTTTCAAGAGATTTCCCTTTTACAATAAATCCGGGTGAACAGTCCGAGCAGACCTATCCCTCGCTTCTGGAGCTGATAAACCCCGATGACATACCCCCGATAACGGAGATGTTCACCGATGTTTCACAGGACGAGGGCAAGCGTTTTGAAGCGCATTGCCGCTTTATGGTGAACGATGAATATCACTGGTTTTTCCTTTCATGTAAGGCGGTCTATGCCGAATACGGCAGACCTGTACGCTTTGAGGGAACAATGTGCGATGTTTCCACCTATCTTGAAACAGCGGGCGACGACCTTGTGTACAACGAATTTCGCAAAAAGCACAATATAAAGCTCACCGAGCTTAAAAAAGGCGCACCGGGACTTGCAGACGTGCTTGATATTGATTATCTTACAAGCATACAGCGTCCGTTCGCCGAGCCTCAGCTCTATTCGGGGATATTTGACGAAAAGGGAAAGCTGATATGCGGTCCGAAAACACGCCGTAAAGCTCCCTCTCCCGAGGATTTTGCTTATCAGAAGAAAAAGAATATCCGTATAAATCACCTTGTCAGCGGAACATGGATACTCGGTGCAAAAACGCAGGAGATGCTTGACGAAAATACACAGCTCTGGGAAACTCTCGTGCAGACCGTATCGGGAATGGCAAACGCCTTCGTGATGGTAATGTCCGAAATGGATAATTCGCAGAACGCCAATAAGCTTCTCGGTCAGAACGTCGAGGAACAGATCCTTCTCAACAACATCTATGCGATAATCATGGAGAGCAAAAGCGCCGACATAGCACTGAATTCAGTCACCGAGCTTATCGGCGACTACTTCCGCCTTGACAGGATAACCATTGTCGACCGTGACAACTTGACGCAGGAATTATGCTGGTGCAGAGATTACAAATACCGCCGTCTGCCGCTTGAAATAGACGGAAAAACAGCGCTGAACTGCAAATCTATCCGTGAGGACTTAAGCCTTACATCTTCCGCATTTTCGGACGCCGATACAAACGACCTTGCAAAGTTCGGCATAAAGTCTTATGCTATATTTAAGCTTATAAATTCAGGCACATTCGACAGCCTCATAATGTTCCAGACGATCGAAAAGGAGCATAACTGGACGCAGCGTGAACGTAAACAACTCCGTAACATTTCACAGATCATTTCTTCGCTTATGATGCGTAAGGAAACGCAGGATAAGCTTGAGCGGTCGCAGAAGCGTATGCGTCAGCTCGCTTTCTATGATGCTATATACGGTATCCCGAACCGTGCAAGGCTGAACAAGGACCTCGACAAGATAATGAAATGCAACGACAAAGGCTCGCTGATAGCGTTCAAGGTCACAAATACCCGCTCCCTTTCCGCTGTTTACGGTCACACATATTCCGATATGCTGCTGCGCAGCATCGCTCAGTATCTTAAAGAGCTGCCCATAAAGGACATAGGCGTATATTATTTCACAAACGCAATATTTATGCTCAATCTCCCCGAATGTACGGACGATGAAGCAAAAAATCTTGCCGAAATGCTTATCTACCGCTTTTCAAAGCCGTGGAAATTCGGCGAAGACGAACACTCCATCTCCTGTAGCCTCGGCATAGCCTTCTATCCCGAAAACGGCGAGGATGCGGAGGAGCTTTGCAAAGCCGCAAGCACCGCAATGTACCGTGCAAGGGAATTTAAGCAGAACAGCTACGCTTTCTATTCGGGGTCGCTTGAACGTACACGTCTTTTTGCCGCCAATCTCGAACAGCATATCAGAGAGTGCATAAACGACGGCATGAGAGGATTCTCTCTGCGCTTTCAGCCGTCATTCAGCGCATACGACGGAAGCATAACAGGCTGTGAGAGCTTTATACGCTGGCATGACGAGCAATACGGAAACATTCCGAATTCCACCCTTTTCCCCATGGCAAAAAATCTCGGCTTGACCCATGTAATTGACGGTTGGGTGATGGAACGCTCCTGTGAATTCTGCAAGAAAATCCGGGACGCAGGCTTTGAAGATTTCTCTGTAAGCGTAAACCTGACCGCAGGAGAGCCGCAGTCGGGAGAAATCGTAATGCAGGTGCGCCGTGCGCTTGAGGTAAGCGCTCTCCCGCCCTCCGCCCTGATACTCGAAATACCCGTCAAGGCAAATATATTCTACAGCGACAGCACGCATATCCTGCATGACCTCCGTGCCCTCGGCGTAAATATCGCAATTGATAAATACGGCACCGAGAATATCTCCCTGAAAGTACTCAGGAACTCATACGTCAGCCTTGTCAATATCCCCGCAAAGCTGTTCATGAATCATGAGGACGAGTTTGACAGCGAGCTTGTATGCTCGGTTATCCATCTTGCCAAATGCCGCGGCCTTACCGTATGTGTAAAAGGAATTGAAGATAAGGTACAGCTTGACACCGTGCAGAAATTCAGCGTTGACAAGGTACAGGGCTACTACTGCTCACGTCCGTTGTCGCTTGAAGAAGCAAAATCGGCGTTTCTTGAAAGAATATCGGTGAAGTAACGCTTGCCTAAAGCCGCAACAACCGAATCCCACATTGTTGAAAAAGTCGAAGAATTATTGATAATTCTTCGGCTTTTTGTGTTTTATTTGCAAAATTAATGTAAACCCCTCTTTTATTTTCGTTTTGCTTGAAAAAAAGACCGATTCCGTGTATAATATATTTAACTGTAATCGTAATAATACCTGCGGCTTAGACCGCATAAAATATGAAAAATTATTTGTAAATGGGGTTGAGGGGCGAAGCCCTCAATAGGGGCGAGGGGCGATAGCCCCCGATAAATAGCCCCTTTCCGGGGGAAAGGGGTTTGGGGATAGGGATAGAAAAATTTCTCTATAAACAGAAATTTATTAATCAACGGTAAAACCGCATTTATATTAAAAGGAACACAGCTTTATGAAATTGATTCTAAGCAAAATTAAGACCTATTTCGGAAAACTTGATAAACTGCTGCTGTTCATGTGCGTAGGCATTGCAGGCTTTGCAGTGTTTATCCAGTATACGCTTTATGAAAATGATATAAGCTCGGCTGTTACCGCAAGCCAGTATAAGACCCAGCTGATAGCCTTTATAGGCGGACTGATAGCGGCGCTTGTGCTTGCGGCAATAAATTACAAATACCTTGCGAAGCTCTGGTTTCTCTATGTACCAATAGGACTTGGGCTGACTCTTTTGCTGTTCACACCGCTCGGACTTCAGCGTGAGGGCGCGGACGACATCGGCTGGCTTGACCTTGGGATAGTCACAATACAGCCCTCGGAGATATTGAAGCTTGCGTTTATTTTATCCCTCGCCTATCATCTTTCAAAGGTCGAGGACAGGATGAACGAGCCGATACACTTCATTCTGCTGTGTATTCACGGCGCAGTTCCCACGCTTCTTATAAGGCAGACGGGAGATGACGGCTCGGCTATAGTGTTCCTGTTCATTTTTATGTGCATGATGTTTGCGGCGGGTCTTTCGTGGAAATACCTTGTTATGATTGCGGTCGCTATTCCTCCGGCAGTCTATGTGCTGTGGAATTATCTTATGCAGCCTCATCAGCAGAAGCGTTTCCAGGTGCTTTGGGATACACAGATGCAGGAGGACGAGGCTCTCGGGATCTATATGCAGCAGCGTGTAGGAAAAATAGCGCTCGGCTCGGGCGGACTTACGGGGCAAGGGCTTTCGGGCGGCGACTATACCTATGTTCCCGAGATTCACAACGACTTCATTTTTTCATATATAGGAATGACCATGGGACTGCTCGGCTGTCTGCTGGTAGTAGGACTTATAGCGGCGCTGTCGCTTAAAATTCTCTCAAACGCCAGCGGCGCAAAGGATACACTCGGCAGACTGATATGCATCGGCGTATTTGCACTCATAGTATTCCACACTACGGTAAATATCGGAATGGTGTTGGGTATCGCCCCCGTTATAGGCATACCGCTCCCGTTTTTCAGTGCAGGCGGTACATCGGGCGTGTGCCTTTTTGTAGCGATAGGACTGGTACTGAGCGTAAGCTATCACAACTCCACCAAGTACCGTATGTTCTATACGGAAAAGGATTAAAGGACTAAACTCCCGCACGGGAGAAAAGATAAAGCAGAATGAAAGGAAACGATCATGGCAAAAAAGACGATTCATACACTTGAGGAGATTTACTCGGAGGGTGCGGTAAAGGCTCAGCAGGAAAGATACGAAAAATCAGCTGAGGAATTTAAAAGCATATTCGGCGGCGGAAATTCACTGCGTTACTTCTCCGCTCCGGGACGTACAGAGGTCGGCGGCAACCACACCGACCACAACCACGGAAAGGTGCTTGCGGCAAGTGTAAATCTTGACGTTATCGCTGTGGTAGAGCCTACAGATGATAATATCATCACAGTAAAAAGCGAGGGCTTCCCTCAGGATACAGTCGACATATCGGACCTTTCCGTTCATGAGGATGAAAAGAATACATCGGCTTCTCTTATCAGAGGTGTTGCCGCAGGCTTCAAAAACAACGGCTTTCACATCGGCGGCTTCAAGGCTTACACAACGTCAAACGTTATGAAAGGCTCAGGACTTTCAAGCTCAGCGGCATTTGAAGTCCTTATCGGAAATATCCTTTCGGGTATTTACAACGCAGGCGGTATAAGTGCAGTAAAAATAGCCCAGATAGCGCAGTATGCGGAAAATGAATACTTCGGCAAGCCCAGCGGTCTTATGGATCAGACGGCAAGCTCGGTAGGCGGCTTCGTTGCTATTGATTTCAAGAATACACAGGCGCCTATTATCGAAAATATCCCCGTTGACTTTTCTTCATACGGTCACACTCTCTGCATTATTGATACAAAGGCTGACCATGCCGACCTTACAGATGAGTATGCGGCTATCCCCCGTGAGATGAAAGCGATAGCAGGCTACTTCTCAACAGAATATCTCCGTGAGATTTCCCGTGCCGATGTAATACTTAACATGGGTATCTTAAGACAGAAATTCGGCGACCGTGCAGTTCTGCGTGCGCTCCACTTCTTTGAGGAAAACGAGCGTGTGGACAAGCTTGTTCATTCACTCAAGCACGGACATTTCGACGACTTCTTAAGCTCGATAAACGAAAGCGGAAATTCAAGCTACAAGTATTTACAGAATATATTCGCAGTTTCCGATTACACTCATCAGGCTGTCGGAATCGCCCTCAATATTGCCGAACACGCACTTACGAGAAAGGGCGCTTGCCGTGTTCACGGCGGCGGCTTTGCAGGAACTATACAGGCGTTCGTTCCGCAGGACATTTTAAAGAGCTTTATCGTTGATATTGAAAAGGTATTCGGCGCAGGAAGCTGTCATGTACTCTCTATCCGCCCCGTAGGCGGTACTGAGGTACAGCTGTAATCCTACGGAGGGTGAATCGAGCTTTGAAAATAACGATTTGCCATATCGGAATGTTGCGTAAACAGTAGAATATGCTCCGCTTTTCGTAGGGGAGGGGCTTGCCCCTCCTGGCGGTATCCATGAAATTCAGTCTAACACCGCAAATCACCGATTTTGTCAGCTGAGAGTGCTGTGTGTACATCGGGACGAGAAAGCCTCCTACAGACTTTCGCCATGACATACACAACCGTATCTCAACCTTTAAGGTGATACCGATTGCCATATCGGAATGCTGCGTAAACAGCAGAATATGCTTCGCTTTTCGTAGGGGAGGGGCTTGCCCCTCCTGAGGTATCCTTGAAATTCAGTCTAACACCGCAAATCACCGATTTTGTCAGCTGAGAGTGCTGTGT
>CAVJKI010000080.1:0-7922 GCA_963649995.1 Sodaliphilus sp. | reverse complement strand
TTTTTAGAAGAAATCTGCCCTTTCGGTCGAAAAAAGCCGTAAATAAGTAAATTTTCCAATATTAAGTTGTTAGCTAAAATACATATTTTACTTAATTTTCCCGCAAATACGCCATAAAACAGCACTATTATCGTATAAATCCGCTCACCTCCTTGTGATAATGCACAGCTTTTGAAAAGTTGTTTTGTGTACTCTGCTCTTATTTTGAAACAGTGAGCTTTTTTTGACCTTTTGCTGATTTTTCTGCTTGCAGGCGGTCATAAAATGTGATAAAATAGGTTTATATGGAATAACAGAAAATAACTAAGGAGGTGGGAATAATGTTTGATGAAGTCAGAAGCTCTCTTTCCGATACAATTGACGCTGTCACAATAAAACAATATAATGAACTTCAGCAGATAACTGAATTTGCTCCTGCCGCAAAAGCGTTACGTATATCAAGAATAGTGCGTACACTGGACTACGGCGGACGGATAAGCGAAACTCTCGTTTATAAAGACACTGAAATCTTTCCCCTCTACAATAAAAAATACGAACGTGTGAATGCAAGCTGTAGTTACACTTATGAGTTTTATACCGATGTTGACTTTGCCTCACTCACCAAGGAGCAGGAACAGCTTTTTGAACACATGACAAATGTTCTTGCCGTTATCTGCACCTGCACGCTGAACATTCACGTAGAAAAGCTCATTGACCATATCGACCGTGACAGCGGAATACCTAACTCAAAGGCTTTCCGTGCTTTTATAGAAGAAGTCAAGGAGAACGGCATACTCTCCGATTATGCGGTTATCAGAGCGAATATCAAGGGCTGTAATACGCTGAACACAATTTTCGGCTATCAGGCTACCACCGAGATAATCGCAAAATATGCAAAAGCTCTTAATAAGCTGATGTATAACGACGAAATTTGCAGCCGCTCAGGCAGTGACAATTTCTGCCTTATGGTTAAAAAGAGCCACCTCAAAAACCGCCTTAAAAGCTTTGCCAAGATACCGGTAAATTTCTTCTACGGCAAAGAACAGACGGTATATGAGATCACCCTCAGAGCAGGAATCGTAATGCTCGACGGCAGTACAGACGATATAGACACGATCCTCGCCCGTGCAGAAACCTGCATAGACGTTGCAAAGCGCCGTACAGATACTGACTATGTTTATTACGACATTGACACTATCACCCGTGAGCAGCATCTCACATTACTTGAAAGCGATATGCCGCAGGCTCTTGCGGACGGCGAATTTATTGTCTACTATCAGCCGAAGGTGCGCATAGATACAAGAACTCTTGTAGGTGCCGAGGCGCTTATAAGATGGAAGCGTGACGGCAAGGTAATCTCTCCCGCCGACTTTATCCCGATAGCAGAGCGTACAGGTCTTATAATGAAGCTAGATATGTTCGTGCTTGAACACACCTGTGCCATGATAAAGCAGTGGCAGGAGGACGGAAAGCGCATTGTTCCCGTATCGGTGAACTTCTCAAAGATTCATCTGCGTTTCCCTCCTCTGGCGGAAAAAATAATGAACGTTATCAATCATTACGGCATTGAGCCTCACTTCCTTGAAGTCGAGTTTACCGAAACGGCATATACCGACGATTTCAATGCGATAAAGCAAGCCATAATCGACCTCAAGAGCTACGGACTTATGGTTTCGATGGACGACTTCGGCACGGGCTATTCTTCGCTCGCTCTGCTTAAGGACCTTGACTTCGATATATTGAAGCTCGACAAGTCGCTTGCAGGCTCAAACGGCGATACAAGAGGTCAGGTCGTTCTTGAAAATGTCCTTCACATGGCTAAGGAACTCAGCATGACCACAGTATGCGAGGGCGTTGAGGATAAGACAATTGTCGATAACTTAAAGGATATGGGCTGTAATATCATTCAGGGATATTATTTTGACAGACCGTTGCCCGAATCGGAGTTTGCAACAAGGCTTGAAAGCCCTGTATATCAGAAGTAAAAAACAAGACCGCTGTGAAAAATCACAGCGGTTTATTGCACTATAAAGTATACAGCCACGGCAAGAGCAGTGGCTGTCATTGTATATTCTCATTCTGCTTCGTCAATACCCGCCGGTAGCGGAGGATCAACAAATCGCCAACTTGCAGAACGGCGAATTTGCCGTGCCCATGGGCACTTATTCACTGCGAGCTCCGCGGTTTTCCTTGAGGATAACGTCATGTGAGCCGCCCTCAACAATACTTGTAGAAGAAACAAGAGTGAGCTTGGCGTTCTTCTGGAAGTCGGGGATATTGAGGCACCCGCAGTTGCACATTGTAGAGCGTACCTTAGACAGTGAGCGTGTAACGTTGTCCTTTAAGCTACCTGCATAAGGAACATAGCTGTCAACGCCTTCCTCAAACGAAAGCTTCTTGTCGCCGCCCATGTCGTATCTCTGCCAGTTTCTTGCACGGTTAGAGCCTTCACCCCAGTACTCCTTAACATAGCTGCCGTTAACAAACAGCTTGTTTGTGGGAGATTCATCAAAACGTGAGAAGTATCTGCCGAGCATCATGAAATCTGCACCCATTGCAAGAGCAAGCGTCATGTGGTAGTCGTGAACGATACCGCCGTCCGAGCATACGGGGATATATACACCTGTTTCCTCGAAGTATCTGTCACGTTCCTCGCACACTTCAATAAGAGCAGTAGCCTGACCTCTGCCTATACCCTTCTGTTCACGGGTAATGCAGATAGAGCCGCCGCCGATACCAACCTTGATAAAGTCAGCGCCGCAGTCGGCGAGGAAACGGAAACCGTCCTTGTCAACAACGTTACCTGCGCCTACCTTAACACTGTCGCCGTAGTTTGCACGGATCCAATCGATAGTCAGCTTCTGCCACTCGGAGTAACCCTCTGAGCTGTCGATACAAAGAACGTCAGCGCCTGCGTTTACAAGAGCGGGAACACGCTCGGCGTAATCTCTTGTGTTGATACCTGCGCCTACTATGTAGCGCTTCTTGCTGTCGAGAAGCTCGTTCTTGTTTTCCTTGTGCTGTTCATAGTCCTTTCTGAATACGAAGTACATAAGTACGCCGTTTTCATCAACTATGGGGAGCGAATTGAGCTTATGCTCCCAAATTATATCGTTTGCTTCCTTAAGAGTTGTGCTTGCAGGAGCGGTAATAAGCTTTTCAAAGGGTGTCATGAATGTTGATACCTTAGTATCTGTAGCCATTCTTGATACTCTGTAATCACGGCTTGTTACGATACCCAACAGCTTGCCGCTTTCTGTGCCGTCGCTTGTTACGGGCATTGTTGAGTGACCTGTCTTAGCCTTGAGCGCAAGAACATCTGCAAGTGTCATATCAGGAGCAAGGTTAGAGTCGCTCTTTACATAGCCTGCCTTGTAACTCTTTACTCTTGCAACCATAGCCGCTTCATCTTCAATTGACTGTGAGCCGTAGATGAAAGAGATACCGCCCTCTTTAGCAAGAGCAACCGCCATCTTGTCGTCCGATACAGACTGCATGATAGCCGATACCAGAGGAATATTCATGTAGATAGAGCTTTCTTCGCCCTTCTTGAATTTAACGACAGGTGTACGCAGAGAAACATTCGCAGGGATACACTTTGAAGAAGAATAACCCGGTACGAGAAGATACTCGCCAAATGTGTGTGAGGGCTCAGAGTAAATAAAAGCCATAGTTTTACCTTTCCTTTCCTGCACTTCAGTGCCACGCACTCCGGAATAACTTTGAGGCAAACGAACTTTAACTGCTTAGTGCTTAAAAGACTGCTTGCCTCAGAGTATTCCGTATATGCGGTAAAAATCAAGTCTACTGCGGATCAAACACCTACAGCAGACGCTTATTATTAAATTAATTATACCTTTATCCCTCCCGCTTGTCAAGACCTCAATAAAGTAAAAAATAAGCCCACCGCACAGCCGAAAATTGATTAATTTACCTAACCGTATGTATCAACATGAAAATCAACCGACTTTCTCTTTTTTGATGCTCCCTCACCCCGCACTGCTCCCATAATAAAAAAGCACTGACGCAAATCACACGTCAGTGCCTTAATATTAATATTTTACTTCTTTGTCTTGACTGTCAGCGTACTGCTCCATGAGCCATACTGCTTTGTACTTCCGTAAGTCTTATACGCTGTAATTCTGAATCTATTACCACCTCAATCTCTGCACAAATTTCTCCCCCTTTCCTCTTTTCCCCTGCATACCCTTGACAATTTCCACCGATAATTCTATAATAATAGCAGTAACTTCCATACTAATATAAAGGTGTGATGTAATGAACTTCAAATGGGATAAGAAATATCTCTACTGGGGAGTGACCGCATTCCTCGTTATCGCCGCCGCTATCGTGTTTTTCCTCGGCCTGTCGCAGATCAAGGAGATAATTGACGGCATATTCTCGTTTCTGTCAATATTAACGCCCGTGCTTTACGGCTTCGTTATAGCATATATCCTCTGCCCGATCGCAACGTTCATAGAAAAACCTTGCCTTCGCAGACTTTTCTACACCATTCAGGATAAAAAGCGTGAAAAATTTGAGCGTGAACACCCCGGTGAAGAACCGCCGCCCAAGACCTTCCCTGTCCGTAAGGTGGCAAGAGTTACAAGCGTTGCAATCACAATGATTCTCGCTTTGCTTATTGTAACAGGTATAATCTGGGTACTTCTCCCTCAGCTGATCGACACTATCACAATGCTTGTCAACAATATGCCTGCCTACGTTACGCAGATAAGCGACTGGGTTTCCCAAACTCTCAGAAACTACCCTGAGGTCGAAGCGTATGTACTCCAGTTCACTGGCGGCATTTCCGATATGCTCAACAGCTGGCTGTCAACTGAGCTTCTGCCTCAGATGAACAATATATGGAATCTTATCTCGTCCAACGTCATGAATATTATCAGCGTATTCATGAATCTCCTGCTCGGCTTTGTTATTGCGATCTACTTCCTTAACAGCAAGGAGCTTTTTGCCGCACAGTTCAAAAAAGTTCTTTACTGCCTGTTCAAGCCGAAGGTTGCCACAAAGATAATAAACAGCACCCGTGAAATAAATAAATCGTTCGGTCAGTTTATCACAGGTAAACTGCTTGACAGCTTTATAATCGGCATGGTCTACGTCCTGCTTATGAGCATATTCAATATGCCCTATGCCGTACTCTGCGGCGTTATCATGGGTATCACCTGTATCATTCCCTACTTCGGACCGTTCATCGGATATATTCCGTGTATGCTCCTGCTCGTCCTCGTTGACCCCATACAGTGTATCTACTTCACCATTATGGTCGTTATCATTCAAAACGTTGACGGTAACGTTCTCGCTCCCAAGATCATCGGTGACTCGACCGGTCTTTCAAGCTTCTGGGTCATCTTCGGTATGCTTGTCGGTCAGGGTCTGTTCGGCTTTGTCGGACTTATCATCGGTATTCCCATGTTCGCCGTTATCTACAGCTTTACCAAAAACAGAGTTAAAAACCGCCTTGAGAAAAAGGAGCTTCCCTCTGATTCTAACGAATACCGTGACATTCATCACATTGATGCCGAAACAAACGAACCCGTGTATTTCCCCCATCCGCCGTATATGAAAAAGGAAAAGGAAAAGCACGAGCTTAAGGATATTAAGAAGATTTTTGTCAAGGATAAAAAACCGAACGATAAAAATTCGGATACGGATAATAAGAACAATAATTAAACAATATGCCATTCCCGCAACAGGGTGGTAAGCTGAAAACGGCAGGGAGAACAAAACTCACCTGCCGTTTTCCGAAAGGAATTTTATATGTCTAAACAATTTGCGGTATCTCCCGCACAGATGAAAAAAGCCGAAGCAAACTGCGAGAAAAAAGGCACGTCCTGCGCTGTTCTCATGAGGAATGTAGGCTCTGCTGTATCCCGCCATATCTCACGCATCGTAAAGCCCTGCCGTGCCGCAGTTCTTGTCGGAAGCGGAAACAACGGCGGCGACGGATTTGCACTTGCCCACAATCTGCGGAAGCGCGGCTTTACCCCCGTCATAATAATGACAGGCTCAGCGCCTAAGACCGACCTTGCCAAAAACTGCTTTGAAGAATACAAAGCCGATCATGAGGCTGTCTTAAGCTATCCCGACGAGCCGCAAAAGGTACTTTCCGAGATAGCCTCCTGCGGAGTTATCGCCGACTGCGTATACGGCACAGGCTTCCACGGCGAGCTTCACCCCGATATAAGACGTCTGTTCTCATATTGCAACGAGAGCGCCGCTCTGCGTTTCAGTGCGGATATAGCCTCAGGCTGTAATGCGGCGGACGGCAGTGCCGATAAATACTCTTTCCGTGCAGATATGACCTTTGCGCTCGGCGCAGTCAAGACAGGTCAGCTTTATGTTCCCTGCAGTGAATATTCGGGAGATATTGTCCTGCTTGATATAGGCATACCCGAAAGCTGTTATGAAGAATACGATGCCGAGCTTAACGGTGATTCTCTGGCAGCACACTTTGTAAACCGCAGCCGCATTACCCATAAAGGCACCTTCGGCAGACTGCTGAATGTATCGGGTAGCGAAAGCTGTATCGGTGCGGCATGGATGTCCTCAAATGCGGCTTTGAGAACAGGCGCAGGACTTGTTACGCTTGCTTCTGTCAGTGAAGTTACAACAAGCGTTGCCGCCTCTCTGCATGAATGTATCTATCTCCCCCTCGGCAGTAAATCGCTTACAGCCGACTGTGCCGACAAGCTTTGCAAAAACGCTCAGACAGCCACCGCAGTACTGTTCGGTTGCGGGGTCGGCAACAGTGATGAAACCTACCGACTTCTTTCTTCGCTTATCGACAATACGTCCTGCCCCGTGGTTATCGACGCAGACGGCATAAATTCTCTTGCGCCGCATATAAATGAGCTGAAGGACAACACAGGCAGGCTCATACTCACCCCTCATATCAAGGAATTCAGTCGGCTCAGCGGTCTTGACACAGCCTATATTCTCCGCAATAAATTAAGCTGTGCAAAGGACTTTGCCGAAAAATACGGCGTTCACGTTCTGCTTAAGGACGCATATTCCGTATACGCCGCCCCCGACGGCTTCACGGCAGTCAATATGAGCGGCAATGCGGCTCTGGCAAAGGGCGGAAGCGGCGACACCCTTGCGGGAACTATCGGCGGCTTACTGGCACAGGGTGTAGAAATCGGCAATGCCGTTCGCCTCGGAGCGTATCTTTTCGGCTTATCCGCCCAGTATGCGGCACAGGAAAGAAGCATGAGCGGTATACTGCCGTCTGAGCTTCCTCAGCTTTACCCGTATATCCTGCGTGAATTTTACGGCATAGCTTAAACCCTCAACGTTGTCCTATCTTTATTCTGACAAAGGACGACGTATTATGAAAGAAAAAATGATCCTCCCGATAGCGTTAGCCTCCTGCCTTATCTGCTCGTCATGCAAGGCAGTAGACAAAGCGGAGATCCCCGATCTGAAGGGCGACATCAATATCAGCGGTCAGCTCACCTGCGACAACGTAACAGCTGAAATATCGCTTGTACGCAGTGCCGATGTATGGACGGTAAGCTTTACCTCCCCCGACAGCGTAAAAGGACTTACCGTAACCGATGACGGCAATACAATCAAGTATAGCCTTGACGGTATCGAATATGAGTATAACAGCTCGTCGCCGCAGCTTGCCACCGCAGCAGAATTGCTCACAAGCTGTATTGACAGCGCAGGCAATGCCGAAAATGTCACCGCAAAGCAGGGCGACGACAAATTGACGCTGAGCGGCACTGCCGACAAAAACAGCTACACGCTGACACTTGACAGCGACGGCAGCATAACAGGCATTTCAGTCGGCGGATATGTTTTCGGCACCTCAGGAAATCCCTCCCCCGAAACCACCGCTCCTACAGTCGACGTAGGCAAATATCTCAAATAGAAAAACACAGCCACGGCTTTCACGCCGTGGCTGTTCAGTCTGTAGA
>CAVJKI010000079.1:4704-7936 GCA_963649995.1 Sodaliphilus sp. | reverse complement strand
CACCGTCACCTGTATTGCAATGGTCATGATGATGTACATTACAACCTACCTTGCAAGGAGCGAAAGCATAGCAAATACGAGCCGCGGTGTTTACGCACAGTGGTGCTTATGGCTCGGTATAATCGTAATGACGATATTCTCACTTATTTTTCTGTTCTACAGCTATTCCGTGCTGATTAAAAACCGAGGTAAGGAATTCGGCATTTATAACATTCTCGGCATGAACAAGCGCAATATAGCCCACATACTCACGCTCGAAAGCGCTTTCACGCTGATCATATCGCTCCTCGGCGGTCTTACGGCAGGAATACTCCTGTCCCGTCTTGCTGAGCTTTGTATGTTCAGGCTTCTCGGTATAGAGCCTGTCGGAAGCTTGCTTATCGACACGGGTGCAATAGTGATTACCGTTGCCGTATTCGCCGTTATTGCGGTAATTCTTCTGCTCTACTCATTCGTCCGCATAGGCAGGCTCAGCGCAATAAAGCTGTTGCACAGCGAAAAAGAGGGCGAGAAACCACCCCGTGCAAACTTCGTATTTGCATTGATCGGCGTAATACTTCTCGCACTCGCATATTATATAGCCGTTACCACTCAGTCGGGACTTGAGGTTATCTCAATGTTCTTTATAGCAGTACTGCTTGTCATAATCGGCACTTATATACTGTTTGTCAGCGGCTCGGTGGCACTTTGCAGACTGCTTATGAAAAACAGGAAATACTACTACAAGGCAAACCACTTTGTATCCGTTTCGGGCATGGCATACCGCATGAAAAGAAACGGCGCAGGACTTGCCTCGATCTGCATACTGTCAACTATGGTGCTTGTAATGCTGTCGTCCACGATAAGTCTTTTTTCGGGCATACAGACAAGCACGCTTGTACGTAGCCGTGACATATCGATAATACTGAAATATGACAGCTACAGCGAAAGCATAAGCCACACCCTCTCCGACTATTGCGACACAGCCTTTGAAACGGCAAAAGCTAAGAATTACAACCCCGTAAATGCCATGTCTTACGATTATCTCGAGCTCGGCGGTTATTATTCCGACAGCACCGTACACTTAGCGCCTGCGACAGAAAAAGGCGATAACAGCTCGGCGGATATAAGGAATTTCTACTTTATCACCCTTGCCGACTACAACAAAACGACCGATATGAACGAAACGCTTTCCGACGGCGAAATACTGATAGCTTCTTCCGATAAAACAGGCAGTGAAATATCAATAAACGATAAGAAATATAAAGCAAAAAGCGTTCCCATGCCGAAAAACATATCCTACGGCGAAACGATATACAGCGTATTTTTCGTAATTCTCCCCGACAATAATGCGCTATATGATATGTTCTTATTAAACAAACAGGTCTACGGCGAAAATGCGTCATGGCTTAATCGTTATTACGGCTTTGACGTTGACGGAAGCGCCGCAGATGAACAGGCGCTGTGTCTGGATATTTCAAATACACTTGCTGAAAAATGCCGATATTCCGAGAACATACTCCCCTCGGCAGAGGGCAGAAGCGAAAACCTTGATATGCTGGTTGCAACCTACGGCGGACTTCTCTTTCTCGGCATATTCTTAGGGCTTGTATTTGTCTTTGCCACTGTGCTTATAATCTACTATAAGCAGGTATCTGAGAGCTATGAGGACAGAGAACGCTTTGCCACAATGAGAAGCGTCGGAATGACCGAAAAGGAAATAAAGAAAAGCATAAACTCGCAGGTGCTTACCGTGTTCTTCGCCCCTCTTATCTTTGCAGGAATACACCTTACATTCGCCTTTCCGATAATTCTGAAAGCCGTCAGAATGTTCGGCTTTGCCGACAGCACACTGTTGCTTGCCGCAAATCTGATATGCTTTGCGGTATTCGCTTTGTTCTACATTTTTGCCTACAAGATAACATCGGGAATTTATCTGAAGATAATTGAGAGAAAATAACCCGTATATAACTTATGCCCGTCCTCAATAGACGGGCAATTACATTATCCGAGCGTACAGTCCAGCACCATCATAACAACAAACCCTGCCGCCGCACCGATCGTTCCTATATTGCTGTGTTCCCCGCTCTGCGCCTCAGGTATCAGCTCCTCAATTACAACATACATCATAGCCCCTGCCGCAAACGACAGCATATACGGCAAAAGCGGAGAAATAACAGATGCAAGCAGTATCATCACCACAGCACCTATCGGCTCAACAGCGCCCGACAGTACACCCATCGCAAACGCCTTACCCTTTTTCATGCCCTCGCCTTTAAGCGGCATTGATATAACCGCTCCTTCGGGGAAGTTCTGTATTGCTATACCGAGTGCCAAAGCAAGCGTGCTTGCAAAAGTCACACTGCTGTCGCCCGTACCCATTGCCCCGGCAACAGCCGCTCCTACCGCCATGCCCTCAGGCACATTATGGATAGTTACCGCAAGCAGCATCATAGTAGTTTTTGGAAGCTTTGAACGCACACCCTCAGGCTTGTCGCTGTCAAGGTGCAAATGCGGTACAAGGCTGTCTATTCCGAGTAAAAACAGTATTCCCACCGCAAAGCCGACTACCGCAGGCACCCAGTTCATCTTTCCGTAAGCCTGTTCGGACATTTCCATTGACGGTATCAGAAGCGACCATACGGAAGCCGCTATCATAACTCCCGATGCAAAGCCGAGCAACAGTTTTTCCGTCTTTGCGCTCACCTTATCACGCATAAGGAAAACCATAAGCGAGCCGAGCGTTGTTCCCGCAAACGGTATCATAAGTATTATAAATATATTCAAAACTCTCACCTCTGTTGTATCTATCTTAGTTAGCGCACGCTTACTGATTATATTTTACCACAAACAAAAGAAAAAGCCAAGCGTTATGCATGACTTTTTCCGAAATATTTACTTTTTGCGTTTTCCTGTAACCGCAAGCACGCTCATTACAGAAACCGAGATCACAGGTATTACCGCCGCCGCAAAAGGTATGTTGCCGCTTGTGTCGGGATTGGGCTGTGTCGGCTCAGTCGGTTTATCTGGCTTTGCAGGCTGTTCGGGTTCGGACGGCTTTGCAGGCTTGTCGTGTTCAGTCGGCTTGTCAGGCTCTGACGGCTTATCGTGCTTTGCGGGATCATCGGGCTTTGAAGGTTGGTCGGCATTTTTTCTGACCGCCACAACAAATTCCGATATATGGCTTACCAGTCTGCCGTTTTCATCTCTGATAATGCTGACAGTAAAATCCGCACCGTCTACAGCCGTATAT
>CAVJKI010000079.1:0-4694 GCA_963649995.1 Sodaliphilus sp. | reverse complement strand
ATATCCCTCTGGGATTTCCGCCTCTGCGTCATAATTTCCGTAAGATGCATATTCGACGTACTGCGAAACCGTATTGCCGTTTTCGTCAACGATTTTAATATTGATTTCAGGGAGCTTTTCAACCGGCACTGCAACCTTGCTGTCGGCAGGATACCACTTTCCGTCTATATACAACAGCCTGGTTATAGGATCATCATTCTGTCTTTGCTCGTACAGATAATGTCCGTATCCTTCAGGACAATCAAGGTTATCTATATTGAATATCGTGTGATAAGCAAAGCTTACCGTTCCCTTTTCTATTACCTCCCCTGTAAATGCGTCATAATAAACGACTTCTGTCGTCTTGTCCGAATTATCAGCGGCAGTTTTGACATTGAATATTACATATTCCCTGTCTGCGACATATTCGCCGTCTTCTTCGGCAACATTCACAATTGCATTGCTTTCTCCGATGAATACATATCCGTAATCCGCAAGCTCTTTTGCGTCATATTGGATTACGTTTTCACCAAGTGAGGTAAGCTGTTTCTCATCGGATAAAACAACCGTTCCGTAATATGAAAAATATACAGGCACAGTAACGCCCTTTGCTGTTCTTATCGTGATAGTCGCAGCTTCGGAAGCAATTCACTGTCGGTAGCTTTCTTTCTTACCTCGACCGTATATTCCTCGTCGCTCGGAAGCTCAGTTATATATTCGCTGTCGCTCGTCCATACATTCTGACCCTTTAAACGGAATTCATATATTCCGTCACTGTCAATACCGATATAATCAATTCCCGATTCCGTTTTAACGTTTTCGGGAGCGGCAGGTCTTGCGGGAACGTTTATACAAAAAATTTCGCTGGCAAAACCGTTTACATCAGCCATACGCTGAAGATAGATATCCTTTCCCGGCGTAAGCGGTATTCTTTCGTCGCCCGGTCTTACAGCGTCACTCATATCGGGAGAATATGAATAAGCATAATTTTTGCTGAATGTGTAAAGAGTTTTTTCTTCGTTGTAAACTATAGAATCCACCTGCGGAATTATGGGGTATCTGTTAGGAGTGGTTTCGGTTGAAAGAAACTCGCCGTTTTTATCATAAAAGCTTATTTTCTGCGCTGTATAGTCGGATAATGAACTGCCGTCAGCAAAAATGTTGCCGTCCTTGTCCTTTACAATATATCTGCTTTCGTCGTACTTTATTGTTTCCTTTTCATAATCATAGCCGATATACTGCTTTGTAACCGTTACGGTATACTCCGTTGTATCCTTGCCGTCTGCCGATGATGTTATAACAATGTCATGGCTTTCGCCTGCCGAAAGAGTGATTTCCTCCGACCATTCGTCAGATGCGACTGTCTTTCCGTCAACCGTAATAACATCACAGGCTCTCGGACGTATTGAAATTTCATTTATGCTTACAGGAATCGCTATCTCGGTATTATCCTCAAAGCTGTCAGGCGTTACATATATCTTTTTATCGTCGTATTTAACCGTGTATTCGGTAAGCGCTGATTTTGCCTTTGTATATGTACGGCTGACAATATTGCCGCTCTTGCCGTCCGTTCTTGCTCCATGCCGAAACAGTGCAGGCATTTTCAAAAATGATCGGCTTTGTATAGTGTATAGCCGCACCGCCGTCAATGCTGTACCAGATTTCGTCCGCGCCGCTCAGCTCCAGCTTGCTTCCGAGTGCAACAGGACCTTCAATTACAGAAAAACGTACATTTTCCGATGCTACCCCTGACTGAGGCAAGGGATTTGTAAACGCATTCAGGCAGAAGCCCGTTGCACATAATGTATATCCGCCTGTCACATACGACAGCTCCGACACATCATTCCAATCCTTGCCGTTCTCGCTGTACATAGATACACGGCCGTCATCGGCATACTCAGGTGATGAATTATAGAAATTGTTGAAATATGTTTCGATAGGCAGCGGATATTCATATTGTGGATTGGTAAGCTTGACTATTACAGAAAAATTCTCTCCGTTTTTAAGTGCGACCGCTTTATCAAGCTCGACTGTGTGATATCCAGGATATTCCTCCGTACCCGACTGACCGCTGTACGCAATATTACCGCTTACGGGATTTTCTTTATCCGTACCGGTATAAACAGTTATCTCATACTGTGTATTTACATCGGTCGTATAGAACGATACCGCTTCAAGCTGTTCGTTGCCGCTTGCAGTAAATATATTTGACATATAGCCGGATTTTGTTGCGTCGTCGTCGTTATAGAATGTATCGGCGGAAGCATTCAACGTCCACATCTTTCCCACGCCGTAATAATTACTGTAGTTCTCTTTCGTATCGACCTGATACGTTGCCACTGAATTTATCGTAGGATCTTCATACGACAGCCAGAAATATCCGTCATCGCCCCAGCTTGTATCCCAGCTGTTTTTTATAAGCCATGCACCGTCATTTTTCGGACGGCTGTTATCGTCAGTGCCGAAATTTTCCCTTGAAAAATCATCATCCCAACCGACAAGCAAAACAGCATGATCGGTAATTGCATTTTCGTTATAACAATAAACTGCATATAATCATTTTCATACGTATTCCATGCAAGATGCTTTTTTGACAGTGAAATGTCAGTAAACTGCGGGATAAGCTGTGACTCTATTGACCCCAGTGCGAAAAACGACCAGCACGTACCGTACGGCGACTGGTTTTCAACAGGCGACACCATGCCGTAATCCCTGAGGTCATACGATGACGGGAACTTTTTGTCAGCAGCTTCGGAAAGCAGTGCATAGCTCTTGCTGAGATACGACATATCAAGCATAGACGGCACTGTTTCGCTGTCGCTTTTTTCATCTGAATTTATGTAATCAATATAATCGTCAGACACCGAAGACATCATACCGTGTTTTATATTTCCCACAGGCTGTATCTGTGCAGATGCGATCATGCCGAACGGCACACTGCCTGCGGTCAACGCCGCACCTGTAAATATTGCGGTCAATCTTTTGATAATACTTTTCATATTTTCCCCCTGAGCTTGAATGTCGGTTGAAAGTTTTCAATAAATATAATAACAATATTATACAGTATATCCGGGATAATTTCAATATGCTTACAAAAAATCCCTGTGACTGTTACATCACAGAGATTTACTTTACTTTACTTATGTATCGTATTGCTTACTTGATAACCTCTACCATCATACCGGGAGTAGCCATAACAGCGTTTGACTCATCGGTATCAATGTGCATAGCGTCAGCAAACTTCTCGCTTACTCTGATTACAACATCGCCGAGAACTGCGCTTCTGCCGTCTGAGTTTACCTTAACGCTTACAACGTCCTTGTTCTTAACGCCCCACTTTTCAGCGGTTTCGGGAACAAGGTGGATATGGCGCTTAGCAACGATAACGCCCTCGCTGATTTCGATCTCGCCCTCAGGGCCAGTGATCTTACAGCCGGGAGTTCCTGCAATATCGCCCGATTCTCTTACGAATATGGGACATCCGATAGAGCGTGCGTCTGTAGCGGAAAGCTCAACCTGTGTAGCGGGACGGACAGGACCTAAAATTGATACATTTGCAAGCGATCTCTTAGAACCTGTGATAGTAACTCTTTCTTCACAAGCAAACTGACCGGGCTGTGAAAGATCCTTTTTCTTTGTCAGCTCGTGACCCTTACCGAATAATGCTTCGAGAGCCTCCTGTGTAACGTGGATATGACGTGCGGAGGTTTCCAGTAATACTTCCATCTTTTCCATAATGTTATCCTTCTTTCATGCCTGAGCATAATTTTTTCTGATAACATTATACACCTATGAAACGGAAATTTCAAGTGCTTCATATAACGAATATCGGACCGAGTAAAAAAGATACGGCGGCGTCCGCTATACCGAGCAAAAAACAAAATATACAGCACACCGCAAACCGTTCAAGATACACTTTATAATAATGCGGCGCTGCTTCACGCCTGCCTCTTAAAACCGCCAGTACGCTGTTTGAGCATGACAGCGAAAGTCTGCACTGATAACAGCACACCGCCGTTCCTATAAAAGAAGACGGCAGTACGAATACCGCAAAAGCAGGAACACCGTTTGCTCCGTAATCACACATAAGAGCGGCAAGCACCATCCCGATTCCTATACCCTTAGCCGCAGGTATAACTGCGCTTAAGGGTTGTCCGACGGCGCAAAGTCCCGATATAAAAGGCACTGCGCACCATATAAGCGACGATATGAATGAAGAAGCCGCATTTCCGAAAAAACCTCCGTGTATTCTTCCGACAAGGAAATTTTTCAGAGTTTCTCCTGTTATCAATACTGTAATATCGCCGTAAAATACAGCTCCTGCGACCGCTCCCAACACCGCCGTCAAAAACAGCAAAGCTCCCGCATATCTGCTACTCTGCTTATTTCTTATAACTATTTCGGATATGGTTATCCCACCTGCCGCAAGGTCCGTATCATTGCCTGTGTCCGCACCTCCTGCAATAACCACTCTCGGACCTTTTTGGCTATCGGCGTTTTCATCCGCCACAGCGTCAGGCTCATATACTGCATTGCGCTCATTTAAAAATTCTTTCCTTGTCATAAACTCGTTCATACTGCACGTCCTTTCCTTTCGGGTACTCTACAGTAAATCTATGAAAGGAGTGAGCGGATTATGACATTAAAAAGTAAAGGCTCTTTGTCAATAGTTGGGGTACGAAAAAATAGAAAAATTGCGTCAGCGGGTTCGGATT
>CAVJKI010000078.1:3559-8017 GCA_963649995.1 Sodaliphilus sp. | reverse complement strand
ACCGTACGTGCAGTCGCTAAACAAAAGTTAATATGTGTAGCTGACTGCCCAGAATGGTTTGTATGTACCAGAAGTGCAATTTATAGATATATCTACAAACTGTATTTTATATCCTGCTGCTTTTTCAGCAGCAGGCAATGCTACTGTTTTTGTCATTTTATCAAGTCTGGAATATTCGCCGTTACCGTTACTCTTATTCTTTATGACAGTTTCTCCATTTTTTGTAGGAATTATTAATTCACAAACCACTGAAACGCTTTTTTCGCCGTTGGGAACCTCCGTCCCACCGTTGAATTCATATTTTGCAGTTGCTGTTTGTTGACTTCGATTAATAGTGTATGACATGACTACGCATGATGTTGGTCCCATAGGAACCAACTTGTAGTTTGATGCCGCTTTGTAAGTGACAGGTGATAATGCGTTTCCTGGTAACACCATAGCAAATGCCGATAAAATTACAGTTGTTGTTGCTATAGTCGCTTTTATTATGTTTTTGATTATCATCATATTATACCTCTTTCTTTTTCCAAAGTTCACATATATTATCCACCGATACAACAGTACCGATTAATCCGCTCATACCGCCTCTTTCTGAGGATTTATAAGTAAGCTCTGAAAATGTTATTGTGGCCTCTTTATAATACACATCCTCTGAAAATGTATCGGAGCTTAAAAAGTCGCAATCTTTTAAATAACCGATATTTATAATACCATCGCTTGTTGTAATCGCAAACTGCGGATTGCCCCAGCTGTAATTATAGAACATAGCACAGCTACTCCCTCTATATTGAGCGTCAACATCAAAAAGGAACGGCACAGCCTCATGGTATTCCTTAGAATAAGGCATAAACAGTATTCTGCTTTCGCCATCATGCTCCGAATTCTCTATATTGTAGCGTTCGGCAAGCAGTATACCCGTAAAGGTTACTTCACCCGTCAGAGTTATTTTTGCGTCCATTACATCATAGCCTATGCCTATATCTTTTTTTAGCGTTTCGCTATACATTACGCGAGGTGCTACGCTGATGTAGCACGAGTCTACTATCAGACCCTTACTGCCGATGCTGTCGCCTTCATGTACTATTATTTTATCCTTGCTTACCACGGGTCCTTTTTGAGATCCTATACATTCCATTTCGTTCAAATCGTAATCATCGGGATTTCTTATGCTGTTGTTGTCAAACGGTTCATATTCATAACCGCCCATTGAACCACGGATAATATATGAACCTGCCGCATTGGGATCGGCTTCAAGGTCGGCAAGCTTTACAAATTCGCCGTTGCCGAGATACATTTCATTTTCGGGGTCTTCGGTATAGAATTCCGGCAATTCCTCCACAGGTTCTTTGATAGATGTATCACCTTTATTAATATCCTCTATGAGTTTTATGTATTGTAATGCATCCTCACAATATTCTACCGATTTAATACTATTGTCTGTGTTTAATATAATTCTGTAGCCTTGTTTGGTTTTCTCATCTGCATAAACATATACATTATCTCCGCTGTCTGTGGTAAAGGTTTTGAATTTGTTGATTTCTATTTGCTGAATCGGTTTTTTGTCGTTATCTTTAATTGAAATAAAGCATATAAACGGCTCGTCGGAACCCAATTTATATCCGTAAAGCTCCACGGTGTTATTATTGTTATCGGTAAACGTTTTTACAAGCTCACTACCTTCGGGTGCTGTTATACTCTCGGTTTTTGAAGTATCGGCAACAGTATCGATACTGCTTTGTAAGGACGATGTATTATCATCTGCCGCTATACTACTGTTTTGTTCGGGCTGAGAACAGCCTGTTAAAGCTACTGTGACCGATAAAGCCATAACCAACAATATTAATCTTAATCTGTCATTCATATTAAGCTCCTTTATGCATATAATCGAGTCGAGGATATCTTTTGGCAAAATTCTTGTATGTGAAAACCTGTTTGTTTATTTGGCAATGTCCTGAATAATTTGACGATCCAGCTTCTAATAAGCTGGAATTAGATCCGCACCCGTTAGCATCATAAACTGTAATTGTTGTATCAGTTTTTCCCGCTAAAACTATAGAGTGGTTATTATTGTTTGATGTTCTTACTCTCAAATGCGTGCCCACCGGTAAATCGGAAATCATAATTTTCAAGTTTCTTGCGGTTAGGAATAAATAATCATTGTTGTCGCTTCCCCAACCAAAATCATTACATTTTGATTCAGATAAATTTTTAGTAAATACACCTTTATACACAAATGCTGCAAACCCATAGCATTGATAACAACCGTCAAAACATCCACATGTTGCAGTTGATGCCTCAGGACTGATAACACTATGTGCTGAACAAGATGATTTACCATTTACAAAATACTCGCCTGCAGTAAGATTAACATTTTTAGAACCATCAACATAATAGCAGTAATCAATGTTGCCATTATTATATTTGATTTTAGGGGGTGTAGCTTGTAAAATGTGTTGCGGCACTGGCCGATGATGCAACCGCTATAGAGATCGCCGCAATTATTGACAATGATGAGATGGTTATAAATATTCTTTTTGCTTTATGTATGAACTTAAGCTTTATTGATAATTTCCTTTCATTTTAACTCGGAATAAAGCCCGATGTAAGCATAGCTTTTCATCGGCTGTGACGAAGAAATCTTGCCGCAGGAGCGTTAGCTCCTCAGCTTTTCTGTAAGGCAGTAATTCACCTACGATAGTCTGAATGGAACATGCCGCCTATAAAGGCGGGGAACATTGCGGCATTAGGTTACAACTTGATACATCATAAAAATCAATTATCTGTATCAATTTTTAACATAACTTCAAAAATTTATATATATTTGTTTTTTCGCCAATCCTTTCATCGATATATTATAACTCAGGAAATACTGCCTTATAAATTGTATAATTTTCAGATTTTCCTTATGACTGTAAAACATCTCCTCCTTCATTATTACTATCACACTTTCGCACCTTGCATTATCGTAACATCTGCCACCTCCACTGTCCATTCTTTGTAGCCCTGAGCAAAACGCCGCAAACGTAGAAAAGAAGCGGATTTGCAGGACACAAAAAATAATTTTATCACTAAAAATATATAGAAACAGCCAACCAACTTTGGTATAATTAAATTGTACGAAAACCACACGAAAGGGGCTGGCTGTTATCTATCGCCAAGAAATTTTACAGGACATCACATTGTTCACATCTGCACCGAAAGCACAATTCTATGAGAAGCTTTTTCTTAATCTCGCCTATCTCATTTTCCCGAAGTTGCCGCAAAAACAGGGAGAATCGGTTTTTCAAAAAGAGCAAGGTTTTGCACTTTTATTGTTATAAAATGCGAATGTTTTTCCTGTATCACAGATTTAGTGGACTATCTCAATAACAATCTGATAATCGCACATTACTGCGGTTTCAATATCATGAAACCATTGCCGTCCTACTGGACTTTCGACCGTTTCATCAGAAATCTTGATATCGCTCTGCTTAAAAAGCTTATGCAGTCTCAAGTGCTGAAGTTGTCCAAAATGGGTATTATCGACACTTCATTCATAGCTCTCGACTCTACTCCCATAAGTGCAAATACTAAGCAGAATAACCCAAAATCTTTCGCTAAAAACAAGTTTGCAAAAGGCAATCAGCCTAAGTCTGACGAAGACTGCGGTTTGGGTGTTCATACCGCTTCAAATCAGCATAACGAGCGTAATTTTGAATACTATTGGGGTTACAAGAATCATATTCTAGTTGACTGCATTACAGGCTTACCAATCTTTGAAATGACAACTACTGCCGATGTTGCCGACAGCACTGTCGTTCTTGATATTCTAAGCCAAACCAATGATTTTCTTTCAATTGAGGAATGCACATTTTTTGCTGATAAAGGTTACGATGTTAAGGCAATTTACAATGCCGTCAAAGATATTTATCACGGCGAATGCTTTATTCCCATCAACAAGCGTAACACTAAAAATCCGAAGAAGCTTTCAACAGGTCATCCGATTTGTGAAGCCGGTCTCGCTATGCACAAAGACGGCAAATTCTCTGACAATGGCAGAACTCGCCAAAAATACTGCTGTCCGTTCAAACGTTCAAAATCAGGCTGTTGTCCATGCAATCACAAGAATTGGAACAATGGCAAAAAAACTCGCGGTTGTACTAAATATGTCACGCTTCCCGATGATTACTGACTTTCCATTGACCGTGAATGTGTTTCGTTCAAGAAGATTTATGCACTCAGAACAGAGGCTGAGCGTTACAACTCTCGTTTCAAGCAGACCGGTCAGGAACGTCTTTGGGTGCATAGCTTTAATGCTGCACAAAACCTTAATTCTGTTGCTCATATTGCTTTGCTCGCTGTCGCTCACGCAACTGTTGTCACTAAATTCGAAAGCTCTTATCGCAGTCTTAAATCCGTTAAGTGTATTGCTTGACGAGTTGTTTTGAATATTTCTGCCGGATTTCAGCTCTGTTCGGC
>CAVJKI010000078.1:0-3549 GCA_963649995.1 Sodaliphilus sp. | reverse complement strand
TACTTGCCTATTTTGCGACTTCTGTTAGTTTTTGTTTCATGTTTTGCTCATCTCTATAAAAACGATAATTTTTTCAGAACACTAAATTTAAAGCGATTCCGTTTTTCTTTGTTTCAAATTCACAAAACGCTTTACAACAATGAGAACAATAGTGTGAGCAAAAATGTCCATTTTTTCGATCTTTTATATTGACCTTGCTTTTTTTGGATATGCCGAATATTCCCTTTTTGCATTTTTATTCAGAGTACCACTCGATAATTGCACACGGTACACTTCCTGTGGCAGAAATAACAATCATTCCGCTTTCCATTTCATTGTTGCAGTAAGGACATACCAACCTAATCACCTTTCTAATCATTAATGCTATATCAAATATCAGTTTTAGACATCTTTTGTTTTTCTTTCAAAACCTTTATCATTGTAGTCATATCATTATTTCCTATTATAAAGGGCAGTACGCTTGCGGTTGCATAACAGATATTAACAATGGAAAAATAAAAATTAATGAAATTGCTAACAAGTAATAGTGAAACTCCAATCAAGAAGACATTGCCAACCGCTCCACTCAAAAAGAAAATAACAAGTTCGTGTTTTTCCATTTCGAGAAGGGACTCTTTTTTTATTTCAACATAGCCGTGAAACACAACGGGAGATATGTAAAGTTTGGCTATTTTGATTCTCATAAAATTTGCACCTATATAGATACCATCTACCGGTTTTTTGAAAATAAGGGATGCTATATAATAGAAAATTTCATGGTATATTCAATACTAGAAAAATGAAAAGAAGTGAAAAATGATAAAAGCGCAAACAGAAAATCGGTTATATATAGTTACTCCTTTTTACAATATGATCACTATTTCTTTTATTTCTCCGTACATTCGCTTTGTCCTTGTGTAATTGTCCGCTTCACAAAACAAAAAATTGCACAAACACTCACCCGCATTTTTGTCAATTCTGTATACTATACATTACATCAATTGAATTGACAAAACTGTAAAAGTGTTGTATAATAGAGTAAATAAAAAAACACCACACACAGGCTGTATAGTTCCTGCAAGAACGATACAGCCCCTCATCAGCTCGATGCGAAACCATCTGACTGACTTAGTGCAATAGTGCCTTTAGTGTGCTTTATTATAGCACATTTAATACAATTTTGCAAGAGCTTTCAGAAGTTTACCAGACGCTGGAGGCTCTTGTGTTTTTAATCTGATATACAAGGCGTAAATCCGCAGTGTATATCCCCACCTGCCGCATATCAAAGGCAGTACAAATTGAATGCCGACCATCGTCAGAGATGACCTACAGCCGAGATAACTACGCATTAGTTCTGAGAACATCGCGTGAGTAACACGGGAGAGGAACAGTAAACACCGATTTACTGCAAACCACCGACTAACAGTCACAGTTCAGAAACGCCGCACATTCTGCGGAGCGAGTATACATACTGTACTACTGATACAGTTGAGCTACATCGGACTGGGTAGGTGTTAAGCTACGGAGAGATGCGAGAGCGTTAATCGAAACTATGAGTCGGAACACAAAATGTATATTATCACAGCAGAGCAGTTGCACCTGCTCTGCTGTGTGATATATGATTTTATTTACAGTTTCAAGGACACTACTACTGTAGTATCCCTAAAAGTGTAACTAATGTAAATTGGCACGCCAAGAGGGATTCGAACCCCCGACCCTCTGGTTCGTAGCCAGATACTCTATCCAGCTGAGCTATTGGCGCATATCTTGTAAATTTACTAATATATTTTAGCACATCGCGATGGGTTTGTCAAGAGGTTTTTGAAAATTTTATAAAAACAGGAGCGGACAAGAATCCGCTCCTGTTGAATATTCATTGATCGTATCTTACTTACAGTCAACCGCCTTATCAAGCGCCTGAGAAATATCCGCAATAATATCGTTTATATCCTCGATACCGATAGTAAGTCTTACCGTACCCTCGGTAATTCCTGCGGCTACGAGCTGTTCGGGTGACAGCTGGCTGTGTGTGGTTGAAGCGGGGTGGATGACCTGACTTCTTACATCGCCGACATTTGCTACTATCTGTAAAAGCTCAAGGCTGTTCATGAACTTCTCGCCTGCAGGCTTTCCGCCCTTTATAACGAATGTGAATACACCGCCTGCGCCCTTAGGACAATACTTCTTACAAAGCTCATAATACTTGTTTGACGGTAACGCAGGATAGTTTACCTTTTCTACACCGGGGTGATTTTCAAGGAACTTCGCTACCGCAAGAGCGTTTTCACAGTGACGCTGCATACGCAGAGCAAGCGTTTCCATACCTGTGATGCAGGTGTGAGCCGCAGAAGCGGAAAGGCAAGCGCCTATATCTCTTGTGATAAGCGCACGCAGTCTTGATATGAATGCCATCTCGCCGAGATCTGCAAACACTACGCCGTGATAAGATACGTCAGGCTCGTTGAAAAGCGGGAATCTTGGGTTGCCCTTGAAAACAAATTTACCGCTGTCTACAACAACGCCTGCCATTACACTGCCGTGTCCGCCGAGGAACTTGGTGGCTGAGTGAATTACAAGGTCTGCTCCCCACTCAATAGGTCTGCAAAGGTAGGGTGTTGTGAAGGTGCTGTCTACTACAAACGGTATTCCGTGCTTGTGAGCTATCTTTGCAATTTTCTCAATATCCGCAACATTTGCGTTGGGGTTGCCTATAAGCTCGGTAAAGAACAGCTTTGTTTTGTCTGTTACGGCGTTTTCCCAAGCGGAAAGATCGTCGGGAGCAACGAATTTTACCGTGATACCCATTCTTTTTAACGTGATTCCGAGCAGGTTTATAGCACCGCCGTATATGTTTATAGATGAAACAAGCTCGTCACCCTCACTGCAGAGGTTAATAATTGTATTGAATATAGCGGCGTGTCCCGATGCAAACGATAAAGCCGCAACACCGCCGTCCATAGCGGCAACCTTGCGTTCAAGCATTTCACAGGTGGGATTCTGAAGCCGTGAGTAGATATTGCCCGACTCTTTAAGCTCAAATAATGTTCTTGCGTGATTTGCGTCCCTGAACACATAAGCGTTGGTTTCATACAGAGGCGGAGTTACCGACATTGTAGCCTCGTCCGTTTCATAGCCTGCGTGTACGGCAAGCGTTTCTATAGAATATTTCTTCATTTTAAGCCTTCCTTTGATTTCAAAATCAATACCCTTAAATATACGGGGTTTAAGGTAATTCTACCACATTTTGCTTCATTTGTCTATAGGCGAGAATTTACAGGCGTTTAATTGACAATTTTATCTAAACACGCTATAATTATGACAACATTTTAACAATTAACAAAAGGAGAAAATTTTATGAAAAAGATATTAATTACAGCGCTTATCCTTTCAGCGCTGTTATGTACAACGTGATCGTCAGGTAATAACAGCTCCACCGATAATTCGTCTGCTACAGTATCCTCATCAACAAGCGAATCTGCTGAAAAAACTTTTAGCGTTATCAAGAATGATGCAACAACAAAGTGGACGTCAGCTGACAGAACATTTGAGTTCAACACAGACGGAAGCGGT
>CAVJKI010000077.1:2273-8208 GCA_963649995.1 Sodaliphilus sp. | reverse complement strand
TACGCAGAACAAGCAGTCCGAGCAATACAGCCGTTGCAATCGCAACGATAGTATCGATAATGAACGCATCTCCGAATGTCAGCACGCTCGGCGAGAAAACCGACGCAAGACCGACAACGAACAGAATATTGAATATGTTACTACCTATTATGTTGCCGATTGCAATATCAGACTTTTTCTTGAGCGATGCGGCTATGCAGGTGATAAGCTCAGGGAGTGATGTGCCGAATGCGACTACTGTAAGGGAAATCGTTCTGTCGTCAACGCCGATTACCTGTGCTATGCTCTTTGCGGATATAACGGTAATGTCACTGCCCATTACTATGCTTACAAGTCCGATCAGGGTTACAAGTATAAGCATCGGAAGCTTGTCTTTTTCGGTAAGCTCAGGAACTTCCTCCGCCGAGCTGTCGTCGCCCTTCTTGTAGAGGTAGAACAGATAGCCTAAGAATGCCGCAAAAAGCACAAGCATAATTATACCATCTATCTTGTCAAGACCTCCGCCTATCCAACCGAGGAGCAGTAATACGGCTGTAATGAATACAACAAACGGTATCTCAAACTTAAGTGTGTTCGGCTTGATCTTAAGATTGGTAATAAGCGCACTGACACCCAGTATAATCAATATATTCAATATATTACTGCCGACTACGTTACCTATCGAAATTGCCGCCGCATCCTGAAAAGCCGCACTGATACTTATTGCCGCTTCGGGTGCGGAAGTGCCCATTGCGACTATCGTAAGACCGATCACTATTTGGGGTATCTTGAACTTTGCCGCTATCTTTGACGCACCCTCCACAAACAGATCTGCGCCTTTTATCAGCATCGCAAAGCCGACTATCAGTACGCCGAGCGAGCAAATCACATTGGCGTTTATATTTACGCCGATCATGTTCATCACATACAGTGCAACACCTATTACAAGAGCAATTATGGCAATTAACATTTCTGTCCTCTTTCTTGTTTTAACAACTTAATTTTTTGTCTTTACATGAATGACGGGCAGTAACGTTCCATAGGAGCGACTGCCCGTACATATTTTCAGATTGATTTACTGCTGATTTACAAGCTCACTATAAAGACCTATATAAAGCTTAGCCGACTGATTCCAGCTGAAATCTGCCTTCATAGCTCTTGTAACAAGCTTATTCCATTCTGTCTTATTCCAGTAGCAATCCTTTGCTCTCTTGATAGCATAAAGCATATCATGAGCATTGTAAGACTGGAAGGTGTAGCCCGTACCGTTCTCATCACCGCAGTCAACAATGCTGTCTGCAAGACCGCCCGTTTTTCTTACTATCGGGATAGTACCGTAACGAAGCGAAATCATCTGAGCAAGTCCGCAAGGCTCGCTCTTACTGGGCATAAGGAACATATTTGCGCCTGCATAAATCTTCTTTGCAAGGTCGGGAATATATCCGCAGGTAAACGCTACTCTGTCGGGATATTTCCAACGCATTTCATGGAAGAACTGCTCATACTGAGCTTCACCCGAGCCTAAAATAACTACCTTGTAGCCAAGGTTGATTATGTCGTCGAATACGCATTTCACAAGATCAAAGCCCTTATGCTCAACCAGTCTTGATACCATGCCGAGAACAGGCTCGTCACCCTGAGGAAGTCCGACCTCCTCGAGCAATTTCTGTGTGCAGGTCTTCTTTCCTGCCTTCTTTGTAACCGTGAAGTTAGCGGGAATTGCAGGATCAGTTGCAGGATTATACATATCCGTATCAATTCCGTTTAAGAATCCGCAGGTCTTGTACTGCTTGTCTGCAAGCGCTCTGTCAAGACCGTGAGAGAACCACGGGTCAAGGATTTCCTTTGCATAAGTGGGAGAAACAGTGGTAACCTTGTCAGCGACCTCAATAGCCGCCTTCATAAGGTTAATGTCCCTGTCGTATTCCATAAGTGATGCGAAGTGCTTCGGAATACCGAGAACATCTTCAAGTATATCCATGCCGTATCTGCCCTGATACTGAATGTTGTGTATCGTAAATACGTTCTTTATACCCCACAGCTTTTCATCGTTTCTGTAGAAAATGCTGTAATATACGGGTATAAGGGCGCACTGCCAGTCATTTGAGTTGATTATCTGGGGCTTGAAGTCGATAACCTTGAGCATTTCAAGAACGGCACGGGAGAAGAAAGCATATCTTTCGGCATCGTCATAATAGCCGTACAGACCGAAGTCACGCTTAAAGTAATATTCGTTGTCAAGAAAGTAGTATGTAACGTTGTTGATCTTAGCTGTGAACAAGCCGCAATACTGATTTCTCCAGCCTACAGGCACAGAAAAATTAGTTACATAGGTCATCTGGTCACGCCACTGCTGTTTTATTGTATTTACATATAAAGGTACTACTACGCAAGCCTCATGACCTTCCTCAACGAGTGCCTTGGGAAGTGAGCCTGCAACGTCCGCAAGTCCGCCCGAAGCCGCTACTGGCTGAGCCTCGCTTGCTGCATAAAGGATCTTCATGTTTTTCCGCCTTTCAGCCACGCATTAAAAATTACCGCAGTGGCTTTTTTATAGTTTCTTATTCCTATTTAAAAATATATCATATTTCGCATTTAAAATCAAGCAAAATTTGTCCGCCTTTTTGTCGAAGAAAGAAAAATCGGAAATAATAACTAAATATTTCAATTTCTCTTGTACAATTTAACAAAATCAGTATCCTTCGGTATTGCATTTTTATCTAAAATGAAGTATAATGGTAAGCAAAGGCAGTCCTTTTTATTTGATTTTTTACCATACAGACTGTCTGCCTTGTATCAACATAGAAAAAGGGAAGGTGTCATTACAATGGCTGAAAAAGAAATTACTTTACTTGACGTTATAGACCGAGCGCAGCTGCAATCCTTACAGGACGCATTTGCCAAAGCGACAGGCATGGCTGCACTGGCTACTGATAAGAGCGGACCTGTTACACAGCTGTCATGTCCTACGGATTTCTGCATGAACTATACAAGAAAATCGAGCGTCGGCTGTGAGCGCTGCAATCTCTGCGATTTAAAGGGCGGCGAACAGGCTAAGAAAACAGGCAGACCCGCTGTTTATTATTGTCACGGCGGACTGGTAGACTTTGCTTCTCCAATTATCGTAAACGGTGAACAGATAGGCTCACTTATAGGCGGTCAGGTGCTTACCGAAGAACCCGATCTTGACAAGTTCCGTGCTATAGCAAAGGAAATAGATGTTGACCCTGACGAGTATGTTGAAGCCGTAAAGAAAGTCCAGATAGTATCCGAAGAAAAGGTAAACAATGCGGCAGAGCTTTTGTTCAAAATGGCTCAGGCACTATCACAGGCAGGTTATGAAAAGTACCGTATATCTGAAGAACACAGAGATACCTCTGCTATGTTTGATGAAGTTCAGGAGGATTACGCTGATATTAATAACAACGTAGAACAGGTCAACACCACTATTGCGGATTTATCAGCAGAGTTTGACATTTTGCGTGAAAAAGCAAACGAATCGGCAAAAGCCGTTGCACAGACCGACTCGATACTGAAGTACATACAGAATGTCGCTACTCAGATGACTCTGCTCGGCTTTAATGCCTCTATTGAAGCAAAGCACGTCGGAGAAGCAGGCGCAGGCTTTAATGTAATAGCCCAGGAGGTTCGTCAGCTTGCCGAACAGACCTCAAATCAGACACGCAGTATTGAGGATGTGCTTGGAAGCGTCCGTGCTTCGATTTCGGCTATCGACAAGGAAATAGCGTCAGCTGTAAGCAAGATCGAAGCCAATGTTGCTACCGTTAAGCAGCTCAGCGATAAAATTGCACAGACCTCTGAAAAGCTGGACAAAATCAGCAAGGCTTAAGCCTGAAAAAGATAATATCGGAAATAACAGAGTCGGGAGCGTACCCTTTGAGGTGCGCTCCCGATTTTGATTTTATAAGCGGGTTAAAAATAACGGCTCTGCCGAGCAGAGCCGTTAATCGCATATTATATCAGTTTTTAGCTTACAGTCTTGTTAAGCTCAGCAAGACGAGCATCGATCTGACCCTGATACTGCTCACGGAAAGATGTGTAGGATTCGCCTGTCATATAGGGACCCTTTGTAAGCTGTTCAACAGGGTTATCCTGAGTACTTGTGCTTGCTATATCTTCACCGATACCGTTCTTGAAGTCAAATACTGCTGTGAATGTACCAGGCTTCTTGAGTGTATCCAGTCTGTCAAGCAGTGTATCTGACCAGTCATATTCTGCCTTGGACTGTTCTCTGCCTGCCTTCTGAATTTCTGTATCGTTTGAAGCTACTAAGTTAGCATAGATCCATGCCTTATAGCCGTCGATATTCTTAGAACCTGCAACGAGCATAATAGAATCCTGCTTCATGCTCTGGTAGTAAGTATCTGTACCGTCCATCTGGGGGAAAGGAACGAAGTTGATCTCATCGTCTTCCCACTTCTGTTTTTTCTTATACTTTCTCCATGTTTCTTCGTATCTCCATGTACCGTCATCGAAGAAAAGAGTATTGCCGTCAGCCCACTCAGCATAACTCGGTGACCAGTTATTTTCAATATCTCTGGGATAACGGAGCTGTTCCTGAGTATTGTCGAATGAACGGAGCATATCAAGGCACTTTTCAATGTTTGCGTCATTGAGGTGGCTTACAAGCTTACCGCCCTCAAGTGCGATAAGAGGAGTACCTGTTGTGCAGACGAAGCTGTTTTCAGGGTTGTAACCGTCGAGAACATATTTGCCGTTATCGGGGTCAGAGAACTTTCTTGCCATGTCCATGAATGTAGTCCATGTCCATTCGCCCTTTTCGTAGAGTTCCCAAGGATCATCAAGACCTGCTTCTTCAACTGTACTCTTTCTGTACCAGAGTAAGCTTGTAGGTGCAAGGCTCATGATCGGGCAGTAGTTCTTTCCGCCCCAGTTGAACTTATCAATCGACTCCTTGTAATCAGCCCAGTCATCGGTTGTAAAGTCGATTACACCGTCAAGGGGTGAGAAGAGATTCTGATAAATGCTGTAAGGATAGTTGCATATTTCAAAGGGGAAGCAGTCGGGTGAATCGTCAGACTGTACAAGCTTTGCAAGGCTGGTATATCTGTCTGCGTAGTTTGAAACCTTAACATTAACGAATACGTTTTCATCGGCTACTTTCTCATAACCCTTGGGCTTGTTTTCGGGAGTGCCGTAAATACTTCTACTGCGGGAGAAGCTTCCTGAATGTCCCACCAAGCCATCCACTTGATTTTTGTATCAACCTTGATGTCTTTGTAGTCTTCTGCTGCAGAAACATTGTCAACTGCGCTCTGAACGCCTTCGTTCTGAGACATCTGCTTCTGTGTTTCGCCGGTTGTTGATGCCGCTGAGCTGCCAGATGTTGCTGTGCTTGTTGTTGCACTGCCCGAACAACCTGAGAAAGCCGTTACAGCGGATACAAGTGCTAATGCGCCGGCAATAGCCTTAGTATATTTTTTCATTTTGTCCTCCTGTGAGTTTCCATGCGAACATGGAAGTTGCTTATATTACAGTTATTATTATAGCAAAATTCCTGTTACGCCGTCAATAAACAATTTGCAGTAATTTAGCTAAAGCAATTTGTATAAATAGCACAATTAACACGCATTAATTTAGGTTAATTAGCTAAATTAGTCTTAATACGGCTATTAAATTCTTTGATATATTCATTCACCAGTTTTTCATAACCGCCGTATTCTTCACCGTTAAGGGACGAAAAATAATCCTCGCCGCTGAAATAGCTATGTAAAATGATTAAAATGAAATTTCAGCTAGAATGCGATTTACTCGGATTTGTTCAGGCGCTCTGCATACTTTTCAAATGCCTCTGCAATATTATTTTCGTCATTCATTATAAAATTTTTGTAATCTTCTCCGTCTATAAAAGAGCAATTTGACAAAAGTCTTATATAGCTTTCGCCGCAGTAAAATACGGGCGGATCGGTAGCTC
>CAVJKI010000077.1:0-2263 GCA_963649995.1 Sodaliphilus sp. | reverse complement strand
CATCGGGGCTGGTTATCTTATTAACTCTGTTCAATAATTTGTCATTCCAGTCATATTCCGCCTTTTTATTTTCACTGTTCTTTTTTTGCAGTTTCTCATCGTTTTCAGCGTATGCATCCGAATATATAAGAGCTTTGTAACCTTCCTTATTCTTCGCTCCTGTCACAAGCATATATGCAGAAATATCGTTATATCCCTGATAATAAGTTTTTTCATCGTCGCAACGCGGGAAAGGTACGAAATTTATTTCGTCATCGTTCCACTTTTCTTTCTGCTTATACTTACGCCATGATTCGTCATATCTCCATACACCGTCTTCATAGAACAGCGTGTTGCCTGCCGCCCATTCACTATAGGAGGGTGACCAACCGTTTTCGGTTTCCCTCGGATAACGATAACCCTTTTGCGTCGGTGCAAACTGACGGAGAAAATTCATCGCTTTTATTACGCTCTCGTCACCGACATAACTTTTGAATATTCCGTTTTCCGTGCCGAGTATACCTTTTCCGATTGTATTCATGATTCCCTGCTCGACACTATATCCGTCAATCGCATATTTATTATCTTTACCGCTACAGAACTTTTCGGACATCTCAAGCAATTTATTCCATGTCCATTCTCCCTTTTCGTAAAGCTCCCACGGGTCTTCAAGTCCTGCGTTTTTAATCACACTGCTACGATACCATAAAAGCGTGATCGGTGTGGAATTATATATCGGAACATAGTTTTTGCCTGCAAATTCCGAGTATTTCTGTATATTGCTGTATGGTGCAAACTCAGCAAGCTCAAAATCTATAACACCGTCTATCGGCTGAAAGAATTTTTGTTCTATAACCGTATACGGCATCAGAGATATTTCAGCCGGGAAACAATCGGGTGAATCATCAGACTGTATCAACTTGGCGAGTTCTGTATATCTATCCGAATAATGTAATATAGAAATATCTATAAACGGCTGGGTGTCTTTTGAGCGATCGACATAATTCTCAGGCACTTTTTCAGGCATTCCGAAAAGCTTTTTGAAGGTTTCGGACGTATCAGTCTCGTTCAGATCGTACCATGCCAGCACCTTGACCTTGGTATCGACCTTTATATCCCCGACAACGTCTTTGACCGATTTTGCTTCGGGCGTATTGTCGCTCGTACCCGTATTTTCCGAAGTGACGGGCGCACTCTCCTTGATTTCCGTACTGTTGCCGGGCGTTGCGTTGTTTGCACAGCCTGTTGCAAGCATTACCCCGACCATAGTAATTGCCGATAGCTTCTTTGCGTGTTTCATAAATAACTCCTTTGATGTAAAGCTGAATGTTTTTGCCGATAATAAAAATTGGTTGACAGATATTGAATATTCTTTTCTGATATAATTGTATCATAGGATTATACCTCACCTCAATAGAAATATTGTACTAAATTAACCGTTATATTTTGGATACAATAAACAATACACCCTGCACTGCAAAACACAGCACAGGGTGTCGGTATATATTATGAGGAAAATTCAAAATACAACTTATTGCTCTATCGGGATCTTAAATTCATTTCTGATCGATAGTATCAGATCGGAAACCTTTTTACTGTTTTCGTGCGGAGCAAAATACACGCCGCCAAAAGAATTGTAGCGTCCGGTATCGCAGAGCATTACATAATCCATATCCGCAAGCAAACCGTCTGTATAGTAATCATACATAACAAACTGCTTTTCAAGCTCGGCCACATCCTCGCTCTCGGCATAATTGCTCAATATGCTTGTTGCCTTCATATCCGTGCCGGATATGAAATAATATGAGCTTACATAATCCGTATAAACATTTCCGGAATTTGCAAGATCTATCACGCTGTAAAGGAAAGCCAGATAGCCCGTATGATCCTCCTCATCGGAATATTCATCGCTCTCCTTATAGCTTTTCAACGCTTCATTGGCATCGTCTATCGTGCTTTGTCTGAGCGAAACGGAATTAGCTTCATCATTCAGCAAAGCAAGCGTTTCGGTGCAGTTTTCTCTGATTTCAAGACTGATATCGTAAAAAAATCTTTCATCGGTCGGGTTGTTTATTGCCGCAACAGCCACCAGCTTTCCTGTATTTCTTCCGGCTTTATAGTCATTTCCGATAGCTGATACGACTTTATCGTTCATATCTTCATTTAACCTTCTGCCAAATATGTCGCCTGTCTTTGTGAAAATTTTTATCTGCAACGATCCACTTGCTGTGATAGCACTGACATATTCATCGGTTTTTGAAGCAATGCAGCGCATATCGTACAG
>CAVJKI010000076.1:0-8221 GCA_963649995.1 Sodaliphilus sp. | reverse complement strand
AATAAAACAGCACACCGCAAAAGCCGCGATCAGCAGGATAAATACGATCCGGCTGATATTGGTTAATTTCTTGTTTTTCATTCGTTACTTCCTTAATCGCTCGTATAAAGCTTCATTGACGAGCGTTTTTAAAATTTAGTCTAATCGTACAATATTTTAGCACTTTTGTCAAGCTTTTGAGTTAATTTGCCGATTATTTTGCGTATCTTGACGAGCCTTTGAAATAATGTTATAATCTAATGTGGTATACTATTTTCAAGAAAAAGAACGGAGAAACAGCTTGACAAAAGAGATAAACAAGGAAGAACTGCTTGTTCAGCAGGATTATATAGAAAAAGTCAGAGCGATAAACGCAAAGCGTGAACAGATGCCGCTGGCGCACGTCCACAGCTTCGGCTGTCAGCAGAATGTAAGCGACGGTGAAAAGATAAAGGGAATGCTTGCGCAGATGGGCTACGGATTTACGCCCGAAACCGCATTTGCGGATCTTATTCTTTTTAATACCTGTGCGGTAAGAGAAAACGCCGAGGACAGAGTTTTCGGCAATATAGGCGCACTTAAAAAGCTTAAAGAGAAAAACAGAAATCTAATAATAGCGGTCGGCGGCTGTATGGTACAGCAGGAACACATTGCTCAGAGAATGAGAAAATCGTTCCCGCAGGTAGATATCATTTTCGGTACGCACGTTATGCACACATTGCCGCAGATGATATACGAAAAGCTCAGTGAGAACCGCAGAACGCTGTCAATTCCCGAAAGTGACGGTGTTATAGCCGAGGGACTTCCCGTTATAAGAGAAAGCAAGGTCAAGGCAAGCGTGCCGATAATGTACGGTTGCAATAACTTCTGCACATACTGCATAGTTCCTTTTGTAAGAGGCAGGGAGCGCTCACGCAGACCCGAAGAGGTCATAGCCGAGGTCAAGGGTCTTATAAACGACGGATATAAGGAAATACTACTTCTCGGACAGAATGTTAATTCATACGGTAAGGAATATGATTTCGGCTTTGCAAAGTTACTTTCCGAGCTTGATAAGATACCCGGAAAATATAAGCTCAGCTTTATGACATCCCACCCCAAGGACTGCACACATGAGCTTATTGATACAATTGCCGACAGCGAGCATATTTCATATCATCTTCATCTGCCCGTACAGTGCGGCAGTGACAGAATTTTAAAGGAAATGAACAGGCACTATGACACTGCGCATTACCTGGAGCTTATCGAATATGCAAAAAAACGTATCCCTAAGGTTGCACTTACAACCGATATTATAGTAGGCTTCCCCGGTGAAACTTATGAGGATTTCCTCGGCACGGTGGAGCTTATGAAAAAAGTACGCTATGACTCTGCATATACCTTTATTTACAGCAGACGTGAGGGTACAAAGGCGGCGGCTATGCCCGATCCAATAAGCGACGAGGATAAGGGTAAGTGGTTCAGAGAGCTTCTTGACGTGCAGAACGCTATCGGTGTAAAGGCTTATGAGCGTTTTGTCGGAGATGAGGTTGAAGTTCTGTGCGAGGGTATCGGCAGAACGGCTGACGGACTTATGACAGGTCATTCACGCCACGGTGTAATAGTCGATTTCAACGGCACTAAGGATATGGTCGGAAAGTACGTCACGGTAAAAATCAAAAAGGCTTTGCCTTGGGCAGTCACAGGCGAGCTTGTAAGCGTAAATGACTGAAATTTTGCAATCGGTCGGGATAACCCGTCAGATATATTTTTAACAGCCGCATAAAGCGGAAAGAAAGGAAAAAACAATGGACGCAATCAAAGCAGCAAGAGAGCTCGGCAAGGCTATACAGGCAGACGAGCGTTATGTACGTTATAACGAGGCAATGAAGGCAAATGACGCTGATATGGAGCTTCAGGAGCTTATCGGTGAATTTAACCTTGCACGTCAGAATGTTGCACTCGAAATGAGCAAGTCAAAGGAAGAACAGAACAAGGAAAAGCTTGATACACAGAACAAGGAAATGCAGAGATTATATACTCTCGTAATGCAGAACGAACACATGGCTGATTTCACGATAGCAAAGGCTGATATGGACAAGCTTTTACAGGAAATCAACGGTATTATCGCACTTTGCTGTGACGGTGAAGACCCCGATACCTGCGAGGTACAGACAGGCGGTTGCTCAGGCTCATGCTCGACCTGCGGCGGATGCCACTAAGGCTGATTAAAAGCGTATCTTTTTATTTCGGGAGGGGCAAGCGCCTCCCCTACAGATAATCTTGTGCGTAATGTAAAATCAATCATCAAACCCGAAAGGAATGAAACTCTTGAAAGCTGAAAAAAGCGGCGAAAAGCTCACGCCTATGATGCAGCAGTATGTTGAGATCAAGGCAAATTACAAGGATTATATATTATTCTACCGTCTGGGCGATTTCTATGAAATGTTCAACGAGGACGCAATGGTAGCGTCAAAGGAGCTTGAACTGACGCTGACTTCAAGAGCAGGTACGCCTATGTGCGGCGTACCGCATCATTCCGCCGAGGGCTACATAAAGAAGCTTATCGATAAGGGCTTCAAGGTGGCTATCTGTGAGCAGACCACCGACCCCGCATTATCAAAGGGACTTGTAGAGCGTGATATAGTAAGGCTTGTAAGCGCAGGTACCGTAATAGAAGCATCTATGCTTGAGGATGGCGCAAACAACTATATTTCTTGTATCTATGTCGGAGAAAACGGCACAGGTATGGTATTCGCCGATATTTCCACAGGTGAAGTACACGCAGTCGAAAAAGCACGTTCAAACAAAACCGATGAGGATATAATAGCACAGTTTTCACAGTACACCCCGGTTGAGCTGTTGTTCAATGCGGAGTTTTTAAACCGCAAGCAGGCATACACATTTATAAGAAACCGTTACGGAAAATGCTCGGCTGAACAGCTGTCAGATGAGGATTTTTCAACAGACGACGTTTCGGAGATAACCGCACAGTTCGGCGGTACGGCGGACGAAATAGGTCTTGCCGGAAAAGACAACGCATTAAGAGCTTTATGCGCTTTGCTGCGCTATTTGTATAAGGCGCAAAGAAGCGGAGCAAAACGCTTTGTAAAGCTGAATGTACACAGCAGCGGCGAATTTATGCAGCTGGGGCTTGCCACAAGACGAAACCTCGAGCTGACTTCAACCATGAGAAGCGGAGAAAAGAAAGGCTCACTGCTGTGGGTGCTTGACAAGACCGATACTTCAATGGGAAGAAGAAAATTAAGACAGTGCATAGAACAGCCGCTTACCGATACTGCGGCTATTATACGCAGACACGACGCAGTAGAGGCGCTTATAAACAACTCTGCGGCACTGTACGATATAAAGACCGATCTTGCAAAGGTCTATGACCTTGAACGTCTTATGACAAGAATCATCTACAAGGCGGCAAACGCCAAGGACGTAAAGGCACTGGGTGCTACCTGCAAGATACTCCCACAGCTTAAAAGTGACTTGTCGCAGATAAGCACACAGCTGACTAAGAGCCTTGACAGGAAGATAAGTCCGCTTGACGATATAGCCGATCTGGTCGAAAGAGCGATCGCGGATGAGCCGCCCGCACTTATGAAGGACGGCGGATACATAAAGAGCGGATTCAACGAGGAGCTTGACCGCCTGAGAAGCATCACGGGCGGCGGCAAGGATCTGCTGGCTCAGATAGAACAGCAGGAAAAGGAAGCTACAGGCATAAAAAATCTGCGTGTAGGCTATAACCGTGTGTTTGGTTATTATATCGAGGTATCAAAGGGCAATGTGTCAATGGTACCCGACAGATATGTCAGAAAACAGACGCTCACAAACGGTGAAAGATATATCACCGATGAGCTTAAAAAGATAGAAAATGAGATACTCGGCGCAAACGATAAGATACTTGCGCTTGAAGCGGCAATATTTGCGGAAGTGCGTGAATTTATCGCACAGCGGCTCGACCTTATACAGCAGACAGCGGAAGCTGTTGCGGCGCTTGATGTACTGTGCAGTTATGCCGTTGTATCGATAGAAAACAACTATTGCCGTCCGATGATGGCAAACGACAGCGTAATAGAGATAAAGGACGGAAGACACCCCGTTGTCGAAAAGATGGTGAACGAGATACTGTTCACCCCGAACGACGTTTACCTTGATGTTAAGAACAACCGCCTGATGATAATCACAGGACCGAATATGTCGGGTAAATCGACCTTTATGCGGCAGGTAGCCGTGATAGTCCTTATGGCGCAGATAGGCTGCTTTGTTCCTGCAAGCTATGCAAGGCTCGGTGTTGTTGACAGGATATTCACCCGTGTCGGTGCAAGCGATGATTTATCCGCCGGACAGTCGACCTTTATGGTTGAGATGACCGAGGTCGCAACTATACTTAACGAAGCAACAAAAAATTCGCTCGTTATCCTTGACGAGATAGGCAGAGGTACGTCCACTTATGACGGTGTATCGATAGCAAAGGCGGTAGCCGAGTACATAAGTTCAAAGGCTATCGGCTGTAAAACGCTTTTCGCAACGCATTATCACGAGCTTATTTCACTTGAAAACGAGCTTGAGGGAGTGCGTAACTACAGCGTAAAGGTAAAGCGGAGCGGTGAGGATATAAAGTTCTTGCACAAGATAGTAGAGGGCGGCACGGACGACAGCTACGGTATAGAAGTCGCACGGCTTGCAGGACTTCCGAAAAAAGTCACCGACAGAGCAAAACAGCTTTTAGCCGAGCTTGAAAAAGCGCCGAAAATACAGCGTGAGCTTGAGCTGAGAGCCGAGGAAGAATCGGAAAGCCAGATAGATTTTGAAGCTACAGGCAGACAGAATGTTATCACCGAGATAAAAAATCTCGACCTCGACGATATGACACCGAGAGAGGCTTACGCAAAGCTCGAAGAACTAAAAGCAATGTTATAATACAGAAAAGGAAAATCAATGCCCGAGATAAGACTGCTTGATAAAAGCGTAGCGGAGCTTATTGCGGCAGGCGAGGTTATCGAACGCCCGTCCTCCGTAATAAAGGAGCTAGTGGAAAATTCAATAGACGCAGGCGCACGGCATATCACCGTTGAAATAAAGCACGGCGGTATCAGCTATATGCGCATAACGGACGACGGTTGCGGCATAGCATACGAGCAGATGCCGACAGCCTTTCTGCGTCATGCGACCAGCAAGATACGCACTGGCGACGACCTTACGGGTATAATGACAATGGGCTTCCGCGGTGAAGCGTTAGCGTCCGTTGCGGCAGTGGCTAAGATAGATATGATGTCACGGCAGGATGGCGATGAGCTGGGCGGACGTTACGTTATCGAGGGCGGCGAGGAAAAGGAACACGAATCCTGCGGTTGTCCCGTGGGAACAACGATAGTTATAAAGGAGCTTTTCTACAACACCCCCGCAAGGCTGAAATTCCTTAAAAAAGATATATCTGAGGGCAATTTCATAGCGGCAACGGTGGACAGACTTGCGCTTTCTCATCCCGATATTTCTTTCAGATTTATAAGAGATAACAAGAGCGTCAGAATGACATCGGGTGACGGCTCGCTCTTATCGGCGGCAAAGGCTGTGTTCGGCAGACAGTTTGCAGACAGCCTTATCCCCGTTGACTTTTCGCTGAACGGCATAGATGTCAGCGGTTACGCTTCTTCTCCGCTTTTCTGCCGCAACAGCAGAAGTATGCAAACCTTCTTTGTCAACACAAGATATATAAAAAGCACCACCTGTATGGCGGCGCTTGAAGAAGCCTATCGCAACAGCATGATGGTCGGTAAATTCCCTGCCTGCATACTTGATATAACCCTAGCGCCCGATTCTGTCGATGTGAACGTACACCCTGCAAAGACAGAGATACGCTTTGCTTATGAAAAGCCCGTATTCGATGCGGTGTATTTTGCTGTTAAGAATGCACTTGTAAATGCCGCAGACGACAGACGGCAGATAGAGCTTGAAAAGCCGAAGAAATACGACAATGCGGATGATTATTTCAAGCGTAATCCTGAAATAATAAAGCGTGAACAGCAGACGCTCACGCATATCCCCGTAACGCTTCCGCTTTTATCGGAGGAGCGTCCCGTTGTTGATTTCAAGCCCGAGGAACAAACCGAAACGGTAAAAGCAGAGAAAATATACGGCGAAAACCCGATAAAGCCCGTTTCACTGCACAGCAGTCATTCGGAATATATTGCAAAACAGACTGAATCCGTCAGCAATTCTGCCGATGATATACCGCTCCCCGAAGAACCGCATATCCCGTCATATAAAGCCGTAAGCAGTAACGTTGTCGTTACCGTTGACGACGACATAAGCGCTATCCACGCAGATGATATACCCGATATTCCCGTAATTCAGCCCAATAACGGCGAGAATTTCAGATTCATAAATATAAAACCCCGTCAGGTTGAGAAAATCGACGAGCCGAAGCCGGAAAAAATCAACGTCCGTGTAATCGGCGAATTTTTAAAGACCTATATACTGTGCGAGGTCGGCGAAGAACTTATTATAATCGACAAGCACGCCGCACACGAGCGCATAAGGTTTGAAAAGCTGAAAGAGGAATTTATAACTACTTCACAGCTTCTTATAGATAAAACCGAATTAAAGCTTTCTCCCGCCGAATACGAAGCACTTCACGAATATTATGAATATGTCGAGCAAAGCGGAATCGAGCTTGTATTCTGTGATGACTGTACGGTGCAGATAACCGCACTGCCGTCTGTTGTAAAATGCTCACCTCAGGAAATCGTTGCAGATGTTGCACGCAGGCTTATGAATACAGCCACCGACCAGAAAAGCGCATTGTTTGACGATATGCTTCATACAATGGCTTGCAAATCAGCAATAAAAGCGCATGACAATACAGATATTATTGAATTGCAGGCGCTTGCGGAAAGAGTGCTGAACGACAGGACCATACGTTTCTGCCCGCACGGCAGACCTGTTATGACGTCGCTTTCAAAATATAAAATCGAACACTTCTTCAACAGGAGTTGATTATATGGATAAACAGTTTGTGGTTGTAGTGTGCGGACCTACAGCGTCGGGCAAGACAGCTCTTTCTGTGGAGCTTGCAAAGCGTCTTGACGGTGAGATAATCTCAGCCGATTCGATGCAGATATACAAGGGTATGGATATAGCCACCGCAAAACCGACCGAGGAGGAAAAGCAGGGTATACCGCATTATCTGATGGATTTTCTCGATCCGCACGACAGCTTTTCGGTTGCCGATTATGTAAAAGCGGCGCACGGAATGATCGCCGATATAGCGGCAAGAGGAAAGCTCCCGATAATAACGGGCGGCACTGGACTTTATATAAATTCGCTTATCGATAACCTGAACTTTGAGGAAACCGAAAGCGATTACGAATACCGTGATGAGCTGCGCAGTCTGGCACAGGAAAAGGGTAATGCTTATCTGCTCCGAATGCTCCGTGAGATCGATCCCGAAACAGCGGAAAGACTTCACGAAAATAATCTCAACAGGATAATAAGAGCACTTGAGGTATACAAGACCACGGGTAAAACAATGAGCGAGCAACAGTGGCTTTCAAAGCTTACTCCGTCACCGTACATTCCGTGTATGATACAGCTTGATTATGACAGAGAAACGCTGTATGACCGCATAAACAGACGTGTTGATATAATGCTTGCCGAGGGACTTATCGACGAAGCAAGACAGTTTATGAATATTGATGATTATCCGACAGCGGCACAGGCGATAGGCTATAAGGAGCTTATGCCGTATCTTAAAAGCGAAAGCACTCTTGAGCCTTGCGTGGAGCGGCTCAAGCAGGAAACCAGAAAGTATGCGAAGCGTCAGCTGACATGGTTCAGGCGTGACGAAAGAATACATTATATCAAGGCGGACGGCGGCAGGAGCTTTTCTGAGATCGTTGACGAGGCGGTTGAAATAATTACTTTATCCAATAAGAAATGAGGTGTCTTAATGTCAGCAGATAAAGATAAACTGAACTTTGATGAGGAAATGGGCATTTCTGAAACTGAGGTTGATAAACGTTTTGTAAAAGCTATTGAAATAGCAAAAGAAATTTCACGGGCAAAAGGAAAACCGACCTGCGAATATGATATTGAGAAAAAAGCGCCGTACCTGTTGTACCCGGATGGACACAGAGAATATGATATAGGTAAAGTATGAACCTGTCAAAAAAATCTTGTCAAACTGTCATAAAGTTATGGAAATTTCAATCGGATTGTGTTACAATATAAGTTAAGCTATCTGTAGCTG
>CAVJKI010000075.1:5330-8270 GCA_963649995.1 Sodaliphilus sp. | reverse complement strand
GAGTTATTGTAACAGGGTTTGCTAAAATCGGCAACAGTGATGATATTTTTGAATTATCGCCTGCCGGAAGGGCGGGAATAGAAAAAGGCGATGTTATAACCAAGATAAACGGAAGTAAGATAAAATCTTCGGGAAATATGAGCGAGCTTATTGCGCTGAGCGGCAACAGTGCCGAACTGACATATATACGAGATGAGTGCGAATATACCGTTGATGTTGAAATAAAATGCGACACAGACGGCGAGAAAAGAATCGGACTGTGGGTGCGTGACAGTACGGCAGGCATAGGAACAATGACATTTTACGACCCCGAAAGCAAAGGCTGTGCAGGACTTGGCCATGCGGTATGTGATATTGACACAGGGGAAATATTACCGCTCGGAACAGGTCAGATAGTACCTGCCGTTATAACAGGTGTCAAAAGGGGAGAAAGCAATGTTCCCGGTGAGCTTTGCGGAACGCTGATCCCCGCCAGTATTGAGGGCGCTATAACCGATAATTGCGATTGCGGACTCTACGCTGTACTTGATAAAACAGATGGCGAAGATAATCTTATGCCGCTTGCCTACAGCAACGAAGTGCAAAACGGAAAAGCGTATATAATATCTACCGTTGACAGTGAAGAACCGCAGATGTACAGTGTTGAAATTGAGAGTATCGACAAGAACAGCAGTGACAATAAAAATATGGTTATAAAAGTGACTGACAAAGAACTGATTAATAAGACGGGAGGAATAGTGCAGGGCATGAGCGGCAGTCCGATAGTGCAAAACGGACGGCTTGTCGGGGCGGTAACCCATGTGTTTATAAGCGATCCCACACACGGATACGGCATATTTGCACAAACTATGTATGAACATCTGATGTCTGTAAATGAGAACATCGGACAGGCGGCATAGCTGAACTGAAAAAAACAACGCAGGAAGTGATTGATTGCTTCCTGCGTTGAATGTTATTGTATAAAATAATTTATTCGGATACGATGTTCCAGCCCTCTGCCTGTTCACGGATTTCGGTAAAGCGTTTGTAAAGACCGTTCTTCATGATCAGCTCGTTATGCGTTCCTGCTTCGGCGATTCTGCCGTTGTCTACAACCAGTATCTGATCGGCGTTCTGTATCGTTGCCAGACGGTGGGCGATCGTGATAATTGTTTTGCCTTTTGTAAGCTCGGAGATAGCGTGCTGAATGAGATGCTCGTTTTCGGGGTCAATGCTGGCTGTCGCTTCGTCAAGAATGATAACAGGGGCGTTTTTAAGAATTGCACGGGCAATTGAAATACGCTGCTTTTCACCGCCTGAAAGCGTACCGCCGCCCTCGCCTACAACGGTATCATAGCCGCTGGGCAATGCCGTAATAAAGTCGTGACAACGTGCTTTCTTGGCCGCTTCAATCATTTCGCCTTCGGTGGCATCGGGTTTACCGAAGCAGATATTGGCACGAATGGTATCGTTGAAAAGATAAACATTCTGGAATACCATGGATATGTTTGAAAGCAGATTGTCACAGGTAAATTCATGGAGATTATGTCCTCCGACGGTGATATTGCCTGACTGCGGATCGTAGAATCTTGCAATAAGACTGCAAATTGTGGTTTTACCCGAGCCTGACGGGCCGACTATGGCGGTAGAGGTTTTTTCGTGGATTTTAAAGCTTACGTCTTTCAGTATTCTGCGTGAATCATACCCGAAATCTACATTTTTGAATTCAATGTCATAATTATTCAGCTTTATATCCTTGCCATCGGCATCAATAAAGCTTTCGCCCTTCAGTGCGTCAAGCTGATCCATGGCATCGTTTATAACTCCGAGAGTATGGGCGCTGTCGCTTATAGGCTCAAGACTTGCAAAAATACTGAATGAGAAGAAAACGAACATCAGCATCATTGAAAAATCCATGTTTCCTTGCAGGCATTGAAGTGCTGATGCTAAAGCCAGTCCGACCGAACCGCATTTCAGTGCAAGCAGGTGTCCTGCGTTTGCAGGGAGGTATCCCCATTCGATTTTAAGATGAATCCGTTTGCTGTCACGGACTGCCTTTGTGACCGATTCCATTGAAGCGCCGGATTTGCCAAAGGATTTCACCACAGCAAGACCGCGGGCATATTCGATTACCGAGCCTGTCATGTCACTGTTTGCCTGCGCCTCGACAGGTGAGTTGATACGGCTGTAATGAGAGATTATAAGCATAAAGCAAAGGGAGAGTGCGGCGGCAACTAACGCAATAAGCGCCGTAATCGGACTGCATATTGCAAGACTGATAAAGATTACGAAGAAGTTAAGATACCCGCCGACAAAGTTGTCAATCATACGGATACCCATATTTTCAAGCGTAGAAAGTCCCGTTGTTATTGAGCTTAAGATGTTGCCTGTGCTGACCTGACCGAAGTAACCGAGAGATACACGCTTTAAGGCATCGCCTACGGCAAGACGGTCACGGGCTGTAAGCTCATAGCTGATAGGCTCTTGCAGTCTTGCTCTGAAATAGTCGAACAGGAAACGGAAGAACACAAGAGCAACCTGTATAAGAATTGACTTCCAGATAAGAGAAGCGTCAAAGTCTGTACCGTTCCTGTTTGCTTCAATGAGCTTACCTATAGTATAAGCGGCAAGTCCGAGCGGCAGGGCGGCAAAGATATGTGAGAAGAAGGTCATTACAAAGCCGAGATACAGCTTTCCTTTGAAATTGCCGCACCAGTCTATTATGCGTTTTACTGTCCTGAACATAACTCACGCCTCCTTTTCTGCGGTTGAAACCGCCCAGTTTTTAGCACCTATGTGTGCCTGCCACATATCACGATAGAGAGGACAGCTTTCAAGCAGTTCTTCCTGCCTGCCCTCAGCCTCAATTCTACCGTTTTTCAAAACAACGATGTTATCGGCATTTTTTACTGTAGACAGACGGTGAGCAATAACAAGAAGTGTTTTGCCTTGGGTCAGCGC
>CAVJKI010000075.1:0-5320 GCA_963649995.1 Sodaliphilus sp. | reverse complement strand
GTCAGCGCCGCAATACTGCGTTGAATTTTATCTTCGTTTTCAGGGTCGGTAAATGCGGTTGCTTCATCTAAAATAACGATCGGCGAATTTTTCAGCATCATACGGGCAATAGCGATTCTTTGTTTTTCGCCGCCTGAGAGCCGTTTTCCTGCCTCGCCTGCGGGAGTATCATAGCCTTGCGGCAGTTTGGCGATAAATTCTTCACACTGCGCCGCCTTTGCTGCGGCTTTAACCTCATCGTCGGTAGCATTGGGATTGCCCAGACGAATATTTTCAAGCAATGAGCAACGGAAAAGGAAATTATCCTGTGTAACGAAGCTTACATATTCGGAAAGCTGTGAAAGCGGCATATCCTTGACATTCACACCGCCGACGGTAATACTGCCGCTTGTTACGTCCCAGAAACGGGCTATCAGCTTGGCTACCGTTGATTTCCCGCCGCCTGACGGACCGACAAGTGCGGTGAAGCTTCCTTCGGGTAATTTTAAATCGATTCCGTGCAGTACTTCGTCGTTTTCGTCGCCTGTATATGAGAAATGTACGCCGTTAAGCTCAACATTGGTATGGTTGATCTCCTCACGGCTTGCAGGCTCAGGCAATTCGGGCATTTCAAGAAATTCTTCAAGGTTTTCAACGGTGAACTTTACCTGCCGCATATTCTCGGAGAATACTTCAAGCTTTGCAAGCGAACCCACCATGGAAATAGAGAGCATAACGGCAAGTGCCGCTTGCGGCGCTGTGATTGTTCCGCTGTTTGCCAAAGCAAGTGCAACAGGCAGAGTGCCTATGAGTGTAGACGGAAACAGAGCAAAGCTCAGCTTCATTGTTGCAAACGTTGATGTCAGCCACTTTATAACAAAGGTGCGGAAATCGGTGATTGCACCTGCGTATTTTTCATAAGAAACGCCCGCTCTGCCGAAAGCCTTGATGACCTCTATGCCCTCTATGTATTCGACGATAGTGCTGTTCATGTAGTTTGCGGATTCATCGTATTTTGAAAAATTCTTTCCGCTGATTTTAAAGGTAAGACCCATGCATATAAAAGACAGCGGGAAAGTTACGAGCGATGCCAGAGCCAGTCTCCAGTCAAGCACTGCGAGGGCGATTATACTTACAACAGGTAAAACTATGTGTCCCGCACCCTCGGGAATCATGTGTGCAAGCGGAGGTTCAAGGTTTTCAACCTTATCTACCATTATGTTTTTTATTTCACCTATAGAGTGGTTTTCAACATCGCCGAGAGGAGCATGAAGAAAACGGTTGGCAAGTCGCAGACGAAGTCCTTCGAGAATTGTGTACGCCATGCTGTGCGAAGTGCCTGTCGACAAGGTGAAGGCAAGAATTTTCAGCGCATATGCCAGGAGTGCGAACAGGCACCACTTTATAATATCCGCTGTTGTAACCGTTTCGGCTACAAACAGGATTATCAATTGATAAATGCAGTAGAAAGGGATCAATCCCAGCATTACAGACAGCACCGACAGAATGACTGACAACACCATCTTTTTCTTTTCGCCTCCTGCATAGGCAAAAAGAGCATTCATCCAACTCTTTTTTTCAGATTTCATAATTTATTCCTCTTTCTCTCCGATATTCGGTCGGAGTAAGCTTCATGATTTTTTTAAACGCAACGGTGAATTTTCCGGCATTGTCATATCCGACACGGCTGCCTATTTCCGCAACGCTCATTTCACGCTCCCTCAGTAATAATTCCGCCGCCTGATTCATTCTGTATCCTGTCAGCCATGCGCCGATTGCTTCGCCGTAGACCGAGCGGAAACAGGTTTTCATAGCGGTCATAGGAATATCAAAACGCCGTGACAATTCTTCCTGCGTGAAATTTTCCGATATGTGTTCGGTCAGGAATTGACGGATAGCTTTGACCTTTTCTGTCTGCGTCCGATAAAAATAGGGACGCTCAACATCGCTTTCGGCAACTGTCATTGCGTCAAGATATAAAAGCAATTCGAGGATCTTGACCTTAAAGTACGGAATCCGTATCCTTTCGGGAACACGGTAAAGCTCTCCGAAAATATGTTCTGCTTCTGGTGCGCCGTGCAATACACGGGGATATAAGCCGAGAGAAAACTTTTTTATGATTTTTTCGGGCGTGACGGGAAAATCCTTGACTTCTTCTGAAAGTGACTGTTCAATAATGTCAAGGTCAAACGCAACAGTCAGACCGTGATAATGACAGGACGGAAATGTAAAATCTCCTGTGTGCTGTTTACGAAGATCAAGCTTTATATCTCCTGCCGCCGTGTAGCCGACTATACCGTCGCCTGCGGCATATTCCATTCGTCCTTCACGGCAATGGTCGACTGCCAGAATACGTCTGTCGGGTACATATTCGCTGTGGTAACGCTCCATGTGAAAATCATTGAAGTTGAGAATTACTCCCGGAAAGACGCTGTATGCAGTCATAGTTCCGTCGCCTGTTTCATTGCGGAATTGCCATACCGCACAGCCGTCGCTTTGTGCAAGCAAGGCGGCACCTTCGTTTTCAAATGCTTTTGTATGCTCCATATATAACCTCCTTCGCACAAGGATATAATATAATCAAATTGGGTAGTGTACGCTAACTGGTATAAAGTATATCACGACGGACTGCTTCTGTCTATACCGAACGGACGCAAATTTACCTTTCGGTCAATATTTTTTTATAAATTCGGTATTGACAATCCGACGTTCGGGAGATATAATAATAACAGTGTTATGAAACAGTGTTATTAATTTAAGAGGAGAAGCTATGGCAAAACAAATTGAGGGTGTTGCAGAGCGTATTATTACTGCGGCAAAGAGAGAGTTTCTTGATAAAGGCTATGTTGAAGCCTCACTGCGTACAATTGCGTCTGCGGCGGATACCAGTACCAATTCCATATATGTACGTTTCGGCGATAAAGAGGGCTTGTTTTCTGCGATTGTAGAGCCTGTGCTGAGTGAAATGACAGAGCGTTTTATAAAAATCCAGGAAAGATTCCATCAGATGTCATCTGCCGAACAGGCAGAGCTTATGCCTAAATATTCTGACGGCGGTACATCAGAGCTTGTAGATTATATGTATGAGCATCTGGACGAATTCAGATTACTGCTTGATTCATCATACGGTACACGTTTTCATAACTTTGTGGACGAGCTGGTACGAATAGAGGTAGAGTACACATACAAGTATATGGAGGCGGTTGGTTATCCTGATAAATTCGGCGACGCTCTGACGGAAAAGCTGTTGCATATTGTGACGACATCACGCTTTGAAAGCATATTTGAGATAATCCGTCACGGAATGAGCCGTGAAGAAGCATCGGAATATATTGAGCTTTTAAGCAGATACCACCGCACAGGCTTCGTTGAAATTTTCGGCAGGTGTGAAAAATAAATCGGTGAAAATCGGTCGTCGGAAACGGCGGCCGTTCAATAAAAACAGTGGTTAGCCGCCGCTAATTTCAGGGGGGGGTAACAACTATGAAAGAAAAAAGCCCGGTTGGACGAATCTGGGGACTGGGTCAAAAAGAGCATGGCAGGCTGATAACAGCGATAATTCTCGCTGTTATTGGCGTTGCCTGCGGTATGACACCTTATTTTGCTGCGGCAAAAATTATTGTTTTGTTGCTGGCAAGAGAGAGTCTATTCTCAGCCTATGTTCCATGGTTAATCATGGCACTTGTCGGCTTTCTTATCCGAACTTTGCTGTATAACGGAGCGCTTGGTATTTCTCACAAGGCAACATTTGATATTCTGAAAACGATCCGCAGAAAGCTACTCGCTAAGCTACCGCATCTGCCGCTGGGAACGGTAATGGATACGTCAAGCGGAAAGCTGAAGGAAACCATTGTCAATCAGGTTGACAGCATGGAAACAACTCTTGCACATCTGTTCCCTGAGATGACTGCGAATATTGTAGCACCCGTATTGACAGTAATTTATCTGTTTGTTTTGGATTGGCGGCTTGCACTTTTATCGCTTGCGGTATTTCCGATTGCCTTTGTTTTTATGATGATGGTAATGAAAATTACTCTAAGGATTATAAGGGCGCTGTTAAGGCTACAACCGAAATGAGCGGCACAATGATCGAATACATAAACGGTATTGAGGTAATAAAGGCATTCAATCAGGGTAAAGCTTCATATACAAAGCTAACCGATAAGGTGCGTGCAAATGCACAGTATGAGCGTAATAAAATCCTTTAATCTTACGGGTAAGGGCGACAAAAAACTACAGGACACTTTGGAGTATAACCGCCGCAGTAATGTAGAGGTTACAAAGCTTCTTACGCCGTATACCGCATTATAGGAGGCTATACTTCAAATCGCAGGCATCGGTATGATGCTTGCGGCGGTACTTCTTTGGACCGATAACTCAATGAGTCTTGCAAATGCACTTATGGTGCTTGTAATGTCCTTCCTTGTATTTAATCAGATAAAGGCTTTCGGAATGGCGTTTCCATGCTTCGTCTGACTGCCGCTTCGATAGACAGGACAGTTGAAACTGAGGATATGCCCCGCATGGACGAGGACGGCAGGGAAATTGACCCTCAGAGCCATGATATTGTATTTGATCATGTAAGCTTTTCGTATGAACAAAAGCCGATTTTAAACGATATTTCCGTAACTCTGCCCGATAAAACCACAACGGCGGTCATAGGTCCGTCGGGAAGTGGCAAAACCACCTTCTGCAATCTGATAGCCCGCTTTTGGGATACAGACAGCGGAAGTGTAAAAATCGGCGGCTACGATGTCAGAAATTATACGCTGGAATCTCTTATGAATCAAATCAGTGTTGTTTTTCAGAATGTGTATCTGTTCGCCGATACGATTGAGAATAACATCAAATTCGGACGTACAGACGCAACGCATGAAGAAGTGGTGGCTGCGGCAAAAGCCGCCTGCTGTGACGACTTTATTGAAAATCTGCCTGACGGATATAATACGGTGATAGGCGAAGGCGGAGCAAATCTCTCAGGCGGCGAGAAACAGCGTATTTCGATCGCCCGTGCAATACTGAAGAATGCACCGATTGTTATTTTGGACGAGGCTACAGCAAATGTTGACCCCGAAAACGAAGACCGTCTTCAAAAAGCAATTGAATCGTTAACGCGTGATAAGACAATCATTATGATTGCACACCGTCTGAAAACAGTTCGCCATGCGGATCAGATCCTTGTCATTGATCACGGTCGGATTGTACAGCAGGGTAAGCATGAACAACTGATTGCACTGCCCGGTATATATGCGGATTTCATAGGCGGTAAAAAGCAGACCGTTGATTGGAAGCTACAAAAGTAAAATATAAAAGGAAAGCCCGCAGGTATTTAAGATGTATC
>CAVJKI010000074.1:0-8355 GCA_963649995.1 Sodaliphilus sp. | reverse complement strand
CTATAATTGTAGCGTTACGGATTTGGTTTCAGTCGCTTAACATTTATTTAACATAAGCGATGTATTATTAAAATAAAAGAAAAGACGGAGAAATTCTAATCGTGAAAAACATACATGATGATATTGAAAGAGTGCTTTTTACAAGCGAACAGCTTACGAAAAGAGCAGAAGAAATCGGCAGACAGATAACCGAGGACTATAAGGGGGAGGAGGTTACCGTAATCGGTATACTCAAAGGCTCGTTTATGTTCTTATCGGACGTTATGAAGAATATAGACCTTTACACAAGGCTTGACTTTGTAACGGTGCAGTCTTACGGAAACGGTACAACTTCCGGAGAGCTTAAGCTCACCAAGGATATTACCGCAGACATAAGAGGAAAGCACGTTATTCTTGTTGAGGATATTCTCGACAGCGGAAAGACGCTGAAATTCGTAAAGGAGCTTTTCCTTGAAAGAGAGCCTGCTTCCGTTAAGGTATGCACTCTGCTCAATAAGAAGGTTAGAAAATCCGAGGTAATTAAGGCTGACTATATCGGCTTTGACGTTGATGATGTGTTCGTGGTAGGCTACGGACTTGACTACGCTCAGCTGTACAGGAATCTTCCGTACATAGGTGAGCTTAAGGTTGACGCACGTTGACTGACAGCAACGCATAAAGCCGTAAAAATATAACCGTAGAGGCGGTCGGGTGCAAATTGCAGATACGGCCGACAGAAAGGGAAACTGATGAATCAGAACAACAAATTCAAAGGCGTTTTCATTTACCTTGCAGTTATCGTTCTGCTTGTGATCGGCATGGTGACCATGCTTCAGATGAGCGCAACTCCCGGTGAGCGTACAAGATACTCACAGGTGATAAGCGAATTCGATAACTACAATGTTTCAGGCTATACGCTTGATTTAGGCTCAGGTGAATTACAGTACACCTTGAAAAGCGACAACACAAAGAAGTATAAGTATTCTGTACCTAACGTAAGCCTGTTCCTTACAGACACTCAGGGCTACAGAAAGGCATACAACGAAAAGAATCCTGACAGTCCGCTTGTTGAGGACTTCTATCCCGTTTCGGACAACTCATTCTTACTGAGCTTCCTGCCGTATCTGCTTATGGTAGCGCTTATGATAGGCTTTACGTTTGTTATTATGCGTCAGGCAAGCGGCGGCGGAAAGATGTCGCAGTTCTCCAAGGCAAACGCAAGAACACAGCCTGCAAACGGTCCTAAGATAACATTTGCAGATGTTGCGGGTGCTGAAGAAGAAAAAGAAGAAATGAGCGAAATCGTTGATTTCATGAAAAATCCCAGAAAGTATCAGGAGCTGGGCGCTAAGATTCCCCGCGGCGTTCTGCTGTTAGGCCCTCCCGGTACAGGTAAGACACTGCTGGCAAAAGCCGTTGCAGGCGAAGCTAACGTTCCTTTCTTCTCTATAAGCGGTTCTGACTTCGTTGAAATGTTTGTCGGCGTAGGTGCAAGTCGTGTAAGAGATTTATTTGATCAGGCAAAGAAGCACACACCGTCAATAATATTCATTGATGAGATCGACGCAGTAGGACGTCAGAGAGGTACGGGTCTTGGCGGCGGACACGACGAACGTGAACAGACGCTGAACCAGCTCCTTGTTGAAATGGACGGCTTCTCGGACAATCAGGGCGTTATCGTTATTGCGGCTACAAACAGACGTGATATACTTGATCCCGCACTGCTTCGTCCCGGACGTTTCGACAGACAGATCACCGTAGGTTATCCCGATATTAAGGGCAGAGAAGCTATTCTGCGTGTTCATACAAAGAACAAGAAGCTTGCTCCCGATATAAGTCTTACTACAATAGCTAAGGGTACGGCGGGCTTTACAGGTGCAGACCTTGCAAACCTTGTAAACGAAGCGGCTTTACTTGCGGCAAGAAACAACAGAAAGGCTATCACACAGCCCGATATTGAAGAAGCTACTATCAAGGTAGTTGCAGGACCTGAGAAGAAGTCAAAGGTCGTAAGCGAGGAAGAAAAGCGTCTTACGGCGTTCCACGAGGCAGGTCATGCGGTCTGCACATTCCACTGCAAGACACAGGACCCTGTACATCAGGTTTCTATCATACCCAGAGGTATGGCAGGCGGATACACAATGTCGCTTCCCGAACATGACAGGAGCTTCAGAAGCAAAACTCAGATGGAAGAAGAAATCATTGTTCTGCTCGGCGGACGTGTTGCAGAAAAGATCGTGCTTGACGATATCTCAACAGGTGCAAGCAACGATATAGAGCGTGCTACAGACCTTGCAAGAAGCATGGTAACAAGATACGGCTTCTCCGAAAAGCTCGGTCCTATCGTTTACGGACATGACAATTCGGAGGTATTCCTCGGCAGAGATTACTCGCAGGGCAGAAACTATTCCGAAAATGTTGCAGGCGAGATCGACGGCGAGATTCGTGAGCTTATCGATACAGGCTATGAGAATGCAAAGCAGATACTCTTAAACCACAGAGATCAGCTCGACAAGGTTGCTCATTACCTTATGGAGCATGAGAAGATCGACGGCGAGGACTTCTACAAGCTGATGAACGGCGAACCGCTTGAAGAAGCTTCAGACGCACCTGTTCAGAATGATACTGCTGTTTCGGAGGATACCGCAGAGATCAAAGAATCCGATAACGATACAAACGAATAATTTTACGGCGACACCGCATAATTACAAGCAATGATTATGCGGTGTTCCTTTTAATCCGATGCGCTCGTGTTTTTTCGTGAGCGCATTTTGCGTTATATGCAGGAAAAATAAAATCACCCTCACCGCTTCGGCGGCATATAATACGACAGTGAATATATGGAAATGAGGGACAGATTATGTATTTTATTGTATTGCGTTCGGCTACAGCCGCCGAGAAAGCAAGAAAGATACTCGCCGGCTATAAAATATCATCAACTACAGGAAAGATAACAACATCAAAGGGCTGCCGCTTCGGAATCTATACCGAACATGACCCGGATAAAGCCTGCCGTCTGCTATCGCTCGGCGGACTTAATTGTGTTGAGATACGAAACGGCGGTGATGCCGGATGATATATCTTGATAATGCCGCCACCACTTACCCAAAGCCTGTTTCGGTCTTACATTCGGCTGAAAAAGCCTTATATGATTATGGGGCGAATCCGGGCAGGGCGGGACATAAGCTGTCGCTTGAGACCTCACGTCAGGTATTTTATGCAAGGGAAAAATGTGCGGAATTTTTCGGCGGCGAAACCGAAAATACCGTTTTCACGCTCAACTGCACCCATGCTATCAATTTTGCGCTTAAGGGTGTGTGCGCCGCCAAGGGTCATTGCCATGTAATAACCTCCGATCTTGAACATAATTCGGTAATACGCCCGCTCCATGCGCTTTATAAGCAAAAGATGATAAATTACAGCATAGCTGACAGCAAGGACAGCGATGATGGGCTTCTGGAATCTATTGAGAGGCTGATACGCCGTGATACAGCCGTAATAGTTATTACGGCAGGCTGTAACGTGAACGGCAGGGTAACGCCGCTTGACAGGATTGCACAGCTTTGCCGCAAGCGCAATATCTGTCTTATAGCCGACTGCGCACAGGCGGCAGGCGTAATACCGCTAAGCCTTGCAGACGGAATAAATATAATTTGCGCTCCCGGACATAAGGGACTTTACGGACCTATGGGAACGGGAGTACTTGTAACAGACGGCAAATATCCGCTCAGTACGCTCATTGAGGGCGGAACGGGCAGTGCAAGCGGTGAAATAGATCAGCCGAATTTCTTACCCGACAGCTTTGAAAGCGGAACAATAAACACTCCCGGAGCGATAGCGCTCGGCAGGGGAGTTGAATTTGTGACGGCAAAGGGCATCGACAGAATATATTCACACGAAATGTCGCTGTGCGATCTGTTTATCAAACGCATGGAAAACATGGAAAAAATAAAGATATACCGCTGTGAAAATACAAAATCTCTCCCTGTGGTGTCATTTACGGCTGGCGATGAAAACAGCTCTGTCACCGCAGATATGCTGTCGCAGAACGGTTTTTACCTGCGTGGGGGCTTACATTGCAATTTTCTTGCTCATAAAAAGCAGGGTACGCTTGAAACAGGTACTGTACGGCTTGCCCCGTCGGTATTCAATACCCGCTCTGATATTATAAAGCTCACCGATTTGCTGTACAGAAAATACGGCGGCACGCGTCAGCAGGCTTAACGATATTAAAGGGCTTTACGGCGGCATTGAGATATACTTCCGTTTTGTTATTGAAATTACGGCGCTTTTGTGATATACTTTAAACGTAGTAAGTTCTGAAATTCAGAATGTGGAGAACGGAGAAAACAAAATGGAAGGAAATATGATAGAAACAGCGGTACAGGCGCTTATTGATTATGCTGTCGGCAAGGTGCTTATCACACAGGACGATGAAATCTGCGTCAGAAACAGCATGATCGACTTGCTTAAGCTGGATAATTGGCATACACCGAAAAGCGGTAAGCAATACGGCTCGGTGGACGAAATACTTGACGAAATTGTTGATTATGCAGTGGAAAAGGGACTTATCGAGCAGTCAAATGCGTGGAGAGATCTTTTTGATACACGCATTATGGGATTATTTACGGGTTTACCGCACGAGGTAATAGCTAAGTTCAACGAAAAGTATGCCGAAAGCCCTAAGGCGGCTACCGACTGGTATTTTGCATACAGCGAGGATACGAATTACGTCCGTAAGGGAAGAATCGCAAAGGATATACGCTGGAAATATGAAAGCGAGTACGGTCAGCTTGATATAACGATAAACCGCTCAAAGCCCGAAAAGGACCCCAGAGATATTGCCGCCGCCAGAAATGCGGTAAAGGTTTCATATCCTGCCTGCCAGCTCTGTATGGAAAATACGGGATTTGCGGGTACGCTTACTCATCCCGCAAGGCAGAATCTGCGCCCGATACCTATGACCATACACGGAGATAAGTGGGGATTCCAGTACTCTCCTTACGGCTATTACAACGAGCATTGCATAGTATTCAACGGTCAGCATATACCAATGAAGATCGACGCAGAGGTATTCGGCAAGCTGTTTGATATAATCGATATGCTACCGCACTATTTTGTAGGCTCTAATGCGGATCTGCCGATCGTCGGAGGCTCTATACTGTCGCATGAGCATTTCCAGGGCGGACATTATACATTTGCAATGGAAAATGCACCGATTGAGTATGAATTTACACTCAGTGGCTTTGACAGCGTAAGCGCAGGAATTGTAAAATGGCCTATGTCGGTAATCAGACTCAGGGGCAAAAACAGAAATGAGCTTGAAAAAGCCTGTGACAGGATACTGGTAGCATGGAGAGCGTACAGTGACGAAAGCGCAGGAATCTACGCATTTACAGATGATGTGCCTCACAATACGATAACTCCTATAGCAAGACGGCACGGCGATGAATATGAGTGCGATCTGGTACTCAGAAACAACCTTACGAGTGAGGACAGACCGCTCGGTATTTTCCACCCTAATCCCTCGTTACATCATATCAAGAAGGAAAATATAGGGCTTATAGAGGTAATGGGACTTGCCGTTCTTCCTGCAAGACTGGCAAATGAAATTACGGCTCTTTGTGATGCACTTGTAAATAAAACCGACCTTTCGGGTGATGAAAAGCTGTCGGGACATACTGACTGGATGAACGGTCTGTACAAAAAATATCCCGATGTCAAGGCAGACGAAGCCGAGAATATAATCAAACGTGAAATCGGCGCAGTGTTTGAGCAGGTTCTGCTTGACGCAGGCGTTTATAAGCGTGATGAAAAGGGAAAATCAGCATTTATAAGATTTATAGACAGCGTAAAGTAAATACAGCAACCGCTCGGACAGAACAAGCTTCGGGCGGTTTACTTTTTGATTTTGTTTGTAATGAATTACATTTGTGTAGTGCAAACTGCACAAAGTAAAACTGCGTTTTATTACAATTATGATATAAATTGTTTTATGCTGTTGATTTTTGGAATGAAATGTGTTATACTTTTATTTAAATAAGTGCTTGTTCAGGTAAATACAGATACGGCGGCACAAGGGGGAGGAAGATTATTATGCTGAATATGAAGTACCGAACTGAAGTACTCTCGGTCATTGCGGCTGTCTGCATAGTAATCTTCGTAGTATTTGCCTCTGTATTTATGGTCAATACCATGAACGCACTCGACAGTGAAGTAAATAAGTACATAGACAGGACAGTAACACAGAAATGTGAAATTGTCGAGGGCTCGATAAATAATGACGTCAACACGGTAAAGAAATTTGCCGCTTGTCTGAGCGACTATAAAACGGCTGTGGAAAACGATCTTGTGAAAAAGATCAAGGAGCTTGAGGACAGCTGTGAAACGATCGACGCTTTTGTAATAGCAGATGAAAACGGTGATGTTATAACAAGCAAGCGTATAGAAAAGAACATTTCCGCCCGTGAATATTTCCAGAAGGCGCTGAACGGAGAGATCAATGTTTCCAAGGCAATTTTCAGTGAGCCTGACGGAAAGATGGTAAATGTCATTGCAGTGCCGATATACGGAGATTATATGCGGATAATCGGTGTGCTTGCGGGAATGTGCGATGCGAGCAGTTATGACGCACTTCTTGATATGTCATTCGGCGGAAACGGCAGTGACAGTAACGGATATGTTCTCAATTCCGACGGAGAGGTCGTTATGGCGGGAGATAACGCACTCGGCGATAACGTACCGATGGGTGAGTTGTTCTTCTCGTCTGATCTTCTTGCGGGAGTAGATGAAAACGTAAGAAGCGCAGTAAAGGACAATTTTGCCAAGGTCGGCGGCAGCGGTATTGTCAAAAGCCAATATAAGGGAGAAAAGTTTATCGCCTACTACTGCGGCTTTTCAAAGTACGATAATCTCCACTATCTGCTTGTTTTCAGAGAAAACGTTGTTGCTGAGCAGCTGAATCGTTATGCGGTCATGAATATAATGATGTACATTTTCTTTGTGGCAATTCTAGTTGTGGTAATTGCGGCGTACATTATTATAGTAAGGGTATCGTTCCGCAGGCTGAAGAAGGCAAATGCCGAGGTCAGCAGAATAGCTTATACCGACAGGATCACAGGCTACAGTACATGGGACAAGTTTGTTATAGACGCTAAGAAGCTGTTACAGCATGAATACCGCAGATATGCGCTTGTAAGCTTTGATATTGATAAGTTCAAGGCTATAAACGATATGTACGGCCACGACGAGGGTAACAGGGCGTTGAAGCTTATCGCCGATACGGTAAACAGAAACATTCAGGACGGCGAAACATTTTCACGAATTAACTCGGATAACTTCTATATTCTTATGCTGTATCACAGCGATGATGATATAGCAAGACGTGTTATAAATCTGATACAGGCTATTGAGTATGAAATCACGGAGTTTGTACCCGTGCTTTCGTTCGGTATTTACAGAATACTTGATAAAAGTGTATCTATAAGACGTATGGGCGACCTTGCGGACATTGCCAAGCGTACCGTAAAGTACGGCGACGACAGCGCATACACATTCTACAACGAAAGTATGCTTGAGGAAATGCGTGAAGAAAAGCGCATTGAAAATGAAATGCAAACGGCGCTTGACACTCATGAGTTCTACGTATTCTATCAGCCCAAGGTTTCGCTTGACGGAAAGGTAAATCTTACGGGCGCTGAGGCTCTTGTAAGATGGATAAAGGACGGAACGGTAATTTCGCCCGGTAAATTTATTCCGCTTTTTGAAAAGAACAGATTCATTATAAAGCTTGACTTCTACATAATGGATCAGGTTTGTCAGAAAATCAAGCTCTGGGAAACATATTATCCCGATTTGCTTATCTCGGTCAATATGTCGAGAGTTCATTTAAAAGACCCGCAGTTTGTAGAAAAGCTGAACGATATATGCGTATCTCACGGAGTTTCTACATCAAGCATAGAAATAGAAATTACAGAGAGTGCGGCGTATGAATCGCTTGATGCTCTTACGACTGTTTTCAAACAGCTTAAGGATTACGGCTTCCATATTTCTATTGATGATTTCGGTTCGGGATATTCTTCGCTTAATATGCTGAAGGACTTACCTGCCGATGTGCTGAAAATTGACAGGGCGTTCCTTGCGGAATCCAACAGCAACAAGAGAGCCAACGATATTCTCGGTCATGTTATCAGAATGGCGTCGGCACTGGGTATGCATACTATCTGCGAGGGTATTGAAACCGATGAGCAGGCGAAATTGCTCGGCGGTCTTGGCTGTGAAATGGCACAGGGCTTCTATTTTGCAAAGCCTATGCCGAGTGATTCGTTTGAAGAAATACTCAAAGGTCACAGCAAAACTATAAATATTCCTAAAAAC
>CAVJKI010000073.1:0-8375 GCA_963649995.1 Sodaliphilus sp. | reverse complement strand
CAATAGTACTCAGCAGATTTCCGAACAGCATGAATAAAAATCCTGATAAAAGCAGCTTTGCAAAAGGCTGTCTGCCCGATTTAGTGTAGTAATCCATTTTATTCTCCTTGCCCGCTTGAATTTAAGCTTTTGCTTTCGTTTACCTTGTTGCCTGTCAGAATGTTTTTAAGCACTTCCTTGGCACGCTTCTGATACTCGGCTGAATTGGCGTAGCTCACCATTCCGGGTTCTTCACGTCTGATAGAGAATGCAAGTGTGTCGGGACAGGAATTTTCCCACTTGGCGTCATACACAAACTGCGTGTCAAGAAGATCTATTCTCAGCTTTCCGTCATACTCAGGCATATCAAGCGCTTTTCCTATATCGCTGAACATATTTTCGTATGTAAGCTCCATTGTTTCGTTGTCGGGGTTATAATCCTCGCTTGCTTTTTCGCTTGTAAGAAGATCGGCATCGCATATAAATAATTCGGCTACGCCGCGTTCGATCTCTCCGTAGAACTTTGCGGTATTTGATTGGATATACTGCATATCGCCCGTCTTGGTAAGGTCGATATTATAAACTGCAACATGAACATAGCCGTTACCGTCAAAGTCGGGGCAATACTGCTCAAGCGCAAGCTCTATATCGTTTACTTTTTGATAAAGTCCAGGTGCTTTCGAGGAGTCCGACACCGCAAGTATTACCGTTAAATCGGGCTGTTCACGGGTAATCAGCTGATGTACAAGGAAAATTCCGACTGCCGCAAAGAATATTCCTGCCGTAGCATACCACTTGTTACGGTAGAAGAAGTTGTCGATTTTCTTTACAACCGTCTGTTCTTCGGGCTGCTCGTGTACGTCTTCCTCTATTATATCGCTTTCTTCGATAATGCCTTGCTTAAGCTTTAAAAGCTCTCTTTTTTCATCACTTTCTTTTGACATTTGAAACCTTTCTCATATACTTATTTCAGCTGTTCTGTTTATAATAAACTCCGTCGTACAGGTTTTTGACAAACTGCATAGCCTGCTGTTCGCTTTCATCATCGGAATTACGCACCGCAATGAAAATCTCCGTAGAGTATATCTGCATTCTTTTGCCGTAAGCGGTGTCCTTAAGGTCAATAAGATAACCGTTTTCTCCAGTTATTTCCGAAAAATCGCTGAATATCGGATTGCCGTATGCCGATGTAAAGCTTTCGTATGTGCCTGAAAGCTCCTCGGCAGAGCCGATGAACACCTGACATTTACCGTTCATGATCTCGTTGAAAAGCTCGGTATCTCCCAGCACCTTATCAGGCACAGCCTGTTTTATAGTGACATTGTTTTCTCCGTTCTTGTCAAAGTCAGGAGCGTACTGTGACATACTTTCTTCAAAGCTCGTCCGTATCGACATTGCGTAACTTCCTACACTGTAGATAGTAATGTCGGGTTTTTTCTTTGCGAAAAATACAAAGAAGATTATTATACCGAGAATGATAAGCAGAGCGCCCACAGCGATAATTACCTTATGATACCACAGAAAGTTTTTTGCTTTTTCGCCTGCGGTCTGTGCCATTCTTACATTATAGCCTGTTTCCTGTATATCGGAGTCCGCTTCATCCACAAGTCCCTGCTTCAGCTTTAAAAGCTCTCGTCTGTCTTTATCGTTGTTATCGTAATTATCAGCCATAAGCTCACCTCCGTAGCCTATTGATTTTACATTGCCAATGTAAATGCAGTATTAACCTGCCGCATATCTGCCATATTTATTTAGTATAGCATATTGCGGTAAGTTTTTCAAGAACAGGTTGACTAAGCGCACCGCAAGTGATATTATAGACATAAAATCAAGTCGGTGTCAACCGACACGGCGTCTTTTGCCTATCGGCAAAAGTTTTTTATGTCTGAGGTTATTATAAACATATCGGCAATACCGGGAGGTAAATCGTATGACGGATAAAGAAATGAAGCTTGAACGCTTCAAACAGGAAAACAAAAACGCAGTAAAGGGACAGACGGTACTCACAGGCTCATCTCTTATGGAGATGTTTCCTGTCAATAAGCTGCTGTCGGAAATCGGCTCGGATCTGATCGTGTACAATCGTGCGATAGGCGGATACATAACGGACGAGCTTATGCAGGTGCTTGATACCTGCGTGTTTGAGCTTGAACCGAAAAGAGTGTTTATAAACATAGGCACAAACGACCTAAGCGACAGCAGAATACCTATGGAACGTATCATGGAACACTATGACAGCATTATAAGCTCTATAGAAAAGCGTCTGCCCGATACCGAGATATATCTTATGGCGTATTATCCCGTAAATTATGAAGCCGCCGCAGAGAATATGAAGGAGTGTCTTAAGATTCGCTCCAATGAAAAAATAACAGCGGCAAACGCACTTGTAAAACAGCTTGCAGAAAAGCACGGCGAACGCTACATAGATATAAACGACAATCTGAAGGACGATAAGGGCAGATTGAAAGCAGAGTATACCATTGAGGGACTTCATATCAACGAGCAGGGCTACAGAGCGATATTTGATGATTTTATGAAGTATCTTACCGAAGAAAAGCGGAAATAAAATCATGGCAGGAGCAAAAACTCCCGCCCGATATTTTATCAAACTTCTGTTGTAATCCTGTACGTTTAATCGATGACTGTAATTAACGGTTGACAATTGTAAAATTATTTAGTATAATGTAAACGATTTTATAACGGCGGATTTATCAAATTTGAAAGGATATAAAAATGAAAAAAATAACGGCATTATTTATGAGCGCTGTTATGTGCCTGCTTTTTGCAGGTTGCAGCGAAACAGCACAGAACAGCAGTGAAGCTCAGGCGGCAGATAGTCAGACAAGCTCTGCAGTACAGGAAATTCCCGCTCCCGACGGATTCAGGGTAGAGGGCACAAAGCTTATCGACGGTTACGGCGAGGAATTTGTAATGCGGGGCGTAAACCACGCTTATACATGGTACAAAGGCGATACCGACAAGGCGATCGAAGGCATAAAGTATGTAGGCTCAAATGCGGTACGTCTTGTGCTTTCCGACGGCGACCAGTGGGATAAGGTCACAAGAGCGGAGCTTAAGAGCCTGATAAGAAGATGCAAAAAGAACGAGCTTATTGCCGTGCTTGAAATACACGACGGTGCAGGCAAGGACGATGCTTCATATCTTGAACACGCAGTGGATTACTGGATAGAGATGAAGGATCTGCTTAACGAAAACAAGGCTTATGTTATTGTGAATATCGCAAATGAGTGGTACGGAACTTATAATAACCTTGAAACATGGCGTGACGCTTATATAGACGCCGTTAAAAAGCTCAGAGATGCGGGAATCGAAAATACTCTCATAGTCGACAGCGCAGGCTGGGGTCAGTGCGCCGACAGTATCCTGAAATACGGCGAGGAAATCTTAAAGGCGGATAAAGACACCAACACCATGTTTGCAGTACATATGTACGGTACGGCAGGCAAGAATGAAAAAACGATCAAGAACACAATTGACAGCGCATTGGAAAAGAAGCTTTGCCTGCTTATCGGCGAATTCGGCTGGAATCACACCGACGGTAAGGTAGATTATGAAACTATCATGCAGTATTCCACCGAAAAGAATGTAGGCTATCTCGCATGGTCATGGAAGGGCAACGGCGACGATGTAAGCTATCTTGATATTTCCCGTGACTGGGCGGGCGTGGATCTTTCCGCCGACTGGGGCAAGCCGCTTGTTGAGGGCGAGTACGGTATAAAGAAGACATCAAAGGCTTGTTCTGTTTATACCAAGTATGCCGCTGACAATACAGGCGATACCGAAGAAATTATCGAATAATCATTAAGGCAACAGGCGCATTGTATAAGCAGTGCGCCTGCTATGCTTATCAGAAAAATTTTAAGAGGAGGAAGTATATGAACAGTGTAAAGGTTGCTCTATTACAGCTGATGCCAGAAAAAACATTACAAGGCAATATCCGTAAGGGAATAAAAGCGGTTGAAGCTGCGGCGGCAATGGGAGCGGATATAGCGCTTTTCCCCGAGATGTGGAGCTGCGGATATGATTTCCCGCAGGACAAGTCTGAGCTCTGCAAGCTTGCTGTCGGAAAGAACAGTGAATATACCGAGGCTTTAAGACAGGCGGCAAAGGATAATGATATTGCGGTAGCGGCGACATATCTTGCCGAAAACGAGCAGGGAGGCGCACCGTATAATACCGTCACGCTTTATAACAGACACGGCTGTGAGTTATTTACTTATTCAAAGGTACATACCTGCGATTTCGGATATGAAAAGGTGCTTGCTCACGGCAAGAATTTTTATACCTCGGAGCTTGATTTAAAAGACGGAAGGGTAACAGTCGGAGCTATGATATGCTACGACAGGGAGTTCCCCGAAAGCGCAAGAATACTTATGCTTAAGGGTGCGGAAATAATCCTTGTGCCTAATGCCTGCCCTATGGAAATCAACCGTATTTCCCAGCTGAGGGCGAGAGCGTATGAAAATATGACAGGTATAGCAACGGTAAATTACCCCTACGGCACTCCCGACTGCAACGGACATTCGACCGCCTTTGACGGCATAGCCTACCGTGTTGACGGAAGCGGCGGACGTGATACGCTTATAACAGAAGCTGGAGAGCGTGAGGGAATATATATCGCCGATTTCCCGATCGAAGATATGCGTGAATACCGCCGCAAGGAGGTTCACGGAAATTCATTCCGCAGACCTGAGCTTTACGGCTTGCTTACAGATATGAAGGTGAGTGAGCCGTTTATCAGAGAGGAGAAAAATCCTTGACGGATTCTGCAAAAAATGGCGTGACCCATACAGTGGAAACAGGCGGCGGAAAAATCACATACGAGCTTATTCGCAAAAAGGTCAGGAATATAAATCTGCGCATAAAGCCCGACGGCTCGGTTTGTGTTTCCGCTTCAAAAGCTGTTTCAGTTGCAGTAATAGAGAATTTCATCAGGGAAAAATCCGATTTTATATTAGGAGCGATTGATAAATACAAGACAAAAAACGAGGACAGAAAAATTCTTTTTGTCAGCGGCGAAAAGCTTTCGCTTCTCGGTACACAGCGGATCCTTTATGTAAAAAAGGGTCTCAGAAATTATGTTACGGATTCTGACGGGAATATAACGCTGTACGTTACCGATATCGAGGATTACGCTCTTAAATACAAGGTGTATATCACATGGTTGAAAGGGCAGTGCCTTGAGCTTATGACACTGCTTTGCAAAAATGCCTACGATGAATATTACTCAAAGCTCGGAATGGCTTTTCCTGTAATTAAGGTCAAGGATATGCGTTCACGCTGGGGAAGCTGTATCCCTGCAAAGCAGATACTTACGTTCAATGTTCATCTTATGGAATATCCGCTCTCAGCGGCACAGTATGTTGTTGCCCATGAATTTACGCACTTTCTGCAAGCAAACCACAGTAAAAGGTTTTATGAGGAGCTTGCATGGTATATGCCCGACTACAAAGACAGGGAGAAGCTGTTAAAGCAATAATAGTCGGCTGCTGACAGAGGCATATGCGTCTGAACTCAAATACACAGTAAAAAATCATTGATACTTGTATAATTTACCTCCTTTATTGCAGACTAGCAAAAGGAGGTAATTTTATGGACGAAATGTTTTGTTTTCAGTGCCAGCAGACGGCACACAACGAAAAATGCAACGGTAAGGCAGGCGTATGCGGCAAGAAAAGCGACACCGCAAAGGCGCAGGACGAGCTTATCGGCGCACTTATAGGGCTTGCCAAGGCGGCAGAATACGGCACGCCTACCGAAAGCACGGACAGCCTTGTGCTTAAAGGACTTTTCACAACTATCACAAATGTAAATTTCAACACAAAGACGGTCAAGGAGATGACCGCAGAAGTAAAGGATGAAAAGCGGCGTATCTATAAAAGTCATGTCGATGATTACGATTTGAACAGACTATGGGAGGCAAATGAGGATATACGTTCATTGAAATCGCTTATTCTGTTCGGCATCAAGGGCATGGCGGCGTATGCTTATCATGCTCTTGCACTCGGCAAGACGGACAGCGAGGTAAACGCTTTCTTCTATACGGCGCTCAGGGCGATTGAGGGAGAAAGCGATCCCGATAAGCTGTTAGGGCTTGTGCTTAAAACAGGTGAAGTGAATTTCAGGTGTATGGCGCTTCTTGACAGTGCAAACACAGAAAGCTACGGCAACCCCGTGCCGACTGTCGTTCCTCTGACGATAGAAAAAGGTCCGTTTATAGTTGTCAGCGGTCACGATCTGCATGACATGAAGCTGTTGCTTGAGCAAACAGAGGGCAAGGGCATAAACATCTATACCCACAGCGAAATGCTACCGGCACACGGCTATCCCGAACTGAAAAAGTATAAGCATTTAAAGGGCAACTTCGGTACGGGCTGGCAGAATCAGCAGTCGGAATTTCATAATATTCCTGCTCCGATACTGTTCACAACAAACTGCATAATGCCTGTAAGACAAAGCTACAGTGACAGGGTATTCACAACTTCTGTAGTGTCTTATCCCGAGCTTGTCCACATCGGCGATGACAAGGATTTTTCTCCTGTTATAGCAAAGGCGCTTGAGTGCGGAGGCTATGACGAGGACAAGGAAATGACAGGCATGAACGGCGGTCATACTGTAATGACAGGCTTTGCGCATAATGCCGTTTTATCAAGAGCAGACGAGATAGTAGCACTCGTTAAGCAAGGGAAGATAAAGCACTTCTTCCTTATCGGCGGCTGTGACGGTGCAAGTCCGAGCAGAAGCTACTACACGGATTTTGCAAAGGCTACACCGCCCGATACGCTTATCTTAACGCTTGCCTGCGGAAAGTACCGTATAAACGACCTTGATCTCGGCACAATTGAGGGTATACCGAGAATACTCGACTGCGGACAGTGCAACGACGCATATAGCGCTATAAAAATAGCACTTGCGCTTGCGGACGCTTTCGGCTGTTCAGTGAACAACCTGCCGCTGACGCTTGTACTGTCGTGGTATGAGCAGAAAGCAGTCTGCATACTGCTGACGCTTTTATATCTCGGAATAAAGAATATATTCTTAGGACCAACACTTCCTGCATTTGTTTCGCCCGGAGTGCTTGATATACTTGTAAAGAATTACAACATCACTCCGACCGACAATCCTGAAAGCGACCTTGCAAAAGCACTCGGAAGAAAATAATCTCACAAAAGTGTAAAATATGCCACAAAAGAGGTATTGCTTTTTCGGCTTCGCTGTTATAATTAGGGTGTAAACTAAAGAATAAATGCAGGGCTTTTCCTGCTGATAGCTATAATTATGACGGAGAAAAAACTATGCGAAGCTTTGACGGATTTTATAAGGGTATCGACCTCGGAGGTTGGCTTTCTCAGTGTAAAGACAAGTACAACGACGAGCATTACTCGACTTTCATCACCGAAAAGGATATTGAAAGTATAGCCTCAATGGGACTTGACCATGTCCGTATGCCTGTCGACTACAATGTTATCCAGACGGACGGCGGCAAGATCATCGAAAGCGGAATGGCTTATATCGAGAACTGTGTTGATTGGTGCAAGAAGCACGGACTGAATATCGTTATTGATCTGCACAAGACCTGCGGATTTATTTTTGACGATCCCGAATATTGCGGGTTTTTCGCAAACGAAAAGCTTCGGGATCAGTTTGTTTATCTGTGGCAGGAGATAGCAAAGCGCTACGGAAATGATGAGCATATAGCTTTTGAACTGCTGAATGAAATCACGAGCGCGGATTTTACCGATTCGTGGAATAAAATAGCAAGCCGTACCGTAAAGGAGATAAGAAAAATCGCACCCGATACAAGGATAGTCGTCGGCGGTATTTTCAATTCGAGCATTTACGGGCTTACACTGCTTGATATTCCGTGGGACGAAAATATTGTGCTGACGTTCCACTGCTACAGTCCTCTTGTATTCACCCATCAGGGTGCGGAATGGGTTGACAGACTGCCTCTTGATTACCGCTGTGCTTTTCCGAAAACAGCCGAGGAGCTGAGAGCCGACAGTGAAAAATTCTTCGGCAAGGATTTTGTTTCCGAGTTTGACGGCATAACGGGAACGGTCGACAGCGGTTATTTTGTGAAAATGTTCGGCGATGCCGTAAAGGTTGCCGAAAAGCTTGACCTGCCCCTTTACTGCGGCGAATACGGTGTTATTGACAGAGCCGATACCGAAAGCACATTGAATTGGTTCAGACTTATCAATAAGGCGTTTGAAAAGCTTCATATTGCCCGTGCGGTATGGTCGTATAAGGAAATGGACTTCGGCATAACTGACAAGCATTATGAAGAAATATATGACGAGCTTGTAAAAGTCCTTTAACAAAAATATAAAAATGAGCCTGAGAGTTTTTGAACTGCCCCAAATTGTGCAGAC
>CAVJKI010000072.1:0-8435 GCA_963649995.1 Sodaliphilus sp. | reverse complement strand
GGCTATGATGACGACCATCGCAGGGCTTATAGTTGTGCTAATGATGATCGTAACGGAGATAAGCAACCTCTTTGATACGATTAAAAGCATCTTCAATCTTTAGATGATTAACTGAAAACAGGGAAAGCAAAATATGAACATTATAGCCTTTGTGGGTGCAGGAGTGATCGGTGCCGTATTGTCGGTCGTGCTTAAGCAGTACAAGCCGGAGTTCAGCATATACATAACTCTTATAACGGGTATGCTGATGCTCGGTGCGGCGGTGTCTGCGGTAAAGCCCGTCATTGAAACAATATCGGGCTACCTACAGATAGCAGACCCCGATTCGTCCTATGCCGATGTGCTTGTAAAATCGCTCGCAGTATGTTATATAACGCAGATGGCGGCTGACAGCTGTTCTGATGCGGGAGAAAAGTCAATCGCTTCAAAAATAGAGCTTGCAGGCAAGTTTGCGATAGTAATACTGGCTCTGCCGGTGTTCAGCAGGCTTATGGAGGTAATAAAACAGCTTTTACAGTGAGGAAACATGAAAACAGCAGTTATTAAAATCATCACAGCGCTTATCGCATTGCTTGCGGTCCTTATCGTTCCGTACAGGGCTTATGCCGAGGAAAGCGTGATTCTTGACGGTTACAGCGCCGACATACCGAAGGAGCTTGAAAAAGGTTTGTCAGACGCAAGGATAACCCCTCAGAGCATAGATAGTGACGCTTTGTCGATTGATAAGGTCATCGGCAATGTTACTCAAATGATATGGTCGGGTGTACAAAGTCCGCTGAAGCTGCTTATTTCACTGACAGCGGTAATTCTTTTATGCAGTATCGCAAATGTATTTGCAGATAACACAGGCGGCAATCTTAAAACCGTATTTTCTGCGGTATCCGTCCTTGCGTGCAGTACGATAACGGTAACTGCCGCAAGCGACTCCTTGATAGCGGCATCTAAAACGCTTGAATCGGGGAGTATATTCCTTGCAAGCTTTATTCCCGCTTTTGCAGGGATACTTGCCACAAGCGGACATGTTACCTCTGCGGCGATGTTCAACACTGTAGTGATGGGCGGCGCACAAGGATATATGCAGCTTGCTTCAAAAATACTTATGCCCGTATCAATGAGCATACTGGGAATATCGCTTGCGGGAAGCGTATGCGGAGAATTAAAGCTTGCAACGCTTGCAGAGGCTGTCAAAAAGACGGTAATATGGCTTCTCGGACTGATAATGACGGTATTCGTTGCACTGCTTGCCATGCAGAGCTTTATAACCGTGCCGTCCGACAGCGTGGGGCTTAAAGCTGCAAGATTCACCGTTTCAAACGGAGTTCCGTTTATAGGAGGCGCAGTTTCCGATTCGCTGTCCGTAATGTACGGCGGTATAGGGCTTATCCGCAATAATTTCGGCGTGTTCGGTATAATTGTCGGCGGTGCGCTGATACTGCCGTCGATAATATCGGTGCTGTGCTACAAACTGGCGTTTTCCGTTGCGGCGTCGTTCAGCGATCTGTTCGGAATATCACAGCTTACCGGGCTTCTGAAATGCGCCGAGGGCGTAAGCTCTATCATTACTGCAATGCTGGTATCATTTTTGCTGATGGCGGTTATTTCGATTTCCCTGATGATATTTATGGTAGGCGGTGCGGTATGACGGAGATAAAACAGGCGGCGCTCGGAATATGTATTCTTGCGATAGCGACTGGTCTGCTCAGAATGCTTATACCGGGTGAAAAGTACAAAACGCAGATAACCTTTGTTATAGCCTGCATTTTTTCTGTATGCCTAATTAATGCCGTTACCGATATAGTTCCCTCGCTGAGCTTTGATACCGAAATTACCGATGTTCCCGAGGTGGATTTCAGCGATAAGCTTTCGGAGCAGGCACGGGTAACTGCGGCAAGGGCGGTAAGAGAAAACGTAGAGCAGCTGCTCAGCGACCACAATTTTAAATTCAGTAAAGTGTATATCACGGCGCATATTGACGGTGCTTTCTGCATATCTATTACTGAGGTTGAGCTTGTATTTGACGGCAATACCGATGATGAATATATAGCGGATGCGGTATCGCTCGTACAAACAGCCGTAGGAAATGATATAACCGTCAGATATACAAAAGAAAGATAAGTTCACGAAAAAGGCATGATATGAAAGATCTATTGAAATCCGAGAAGCTTCTTAAATTCGCCTTTATAGCAGGCATAGCGGCTATAGCGCTGATTTTCCTGTCAAGCTTCGGAAACGTGAAGGATACCTCCGTCACCGACGAACAATTGCTTGAACAGCGAATAATGCTGATGATCATGGCAATGGACGGGATAGAGCAAGAGCCTAGTGTCACAATAAAGCTTGATGATGACAGGCAGACGGTGCTTGGCGTGACTGTCGTTTGTCCTGAGGCTGCAAGCAATCGGATAGCTGAAAGGGTAATCAATGCGGTAAGAACGGCGCTTGACGTTTCCGCATCGAGAATATGTATTACAACGTAAGTGAGGTAATTGTTATGAAAAGACCGAGAATCAATCTTATACTTGGCAAAAAGCACCTTGTTGCGGCAGGTCTTGCACTTGTACTTGCAGTCGGGCTGTATGCTAATTTTGCCATCGGAAGCAATGTCAGCAGTAAGAGCGCTTCGGGGGAGAATTACGGGGATACAAGACTTGTATCCAACGACAACAGCAAAACGCAGAAATCCGACACCAAGGACAGCGATATTGTTGCAACAGCCGCAAAGAGCGACGGTACAGCGTCCGACAGCGATGAGTACTTTGCAAAGGCACGCATTGATAAGCAGGCAAGCCGTGAGGAAGCAAAGGAAACCCTCAAAAGCATTTACGGCGGCGGTGATATGACAAAGGATGAGCTTGCGGTAGTAGCGCAGGACGCAAAACAGCTCACCGACCTTATGGAGGCAGAGAACAAGCTCGAAACCACGCTCAAGGCACAGGGCTTTGAAGATGTGCTTTGCTATCTCAGCGACAACAGCGCCAATATCATAGTAAAGTCAAGCGGACTTGATACGGCACAGGCGGCACAGATAAAGAGTGCATTGCTGTCTGAGGTCGAGGTCGCAGGCGAGAATATTACAATAGTTGAAGTGCAGTGATCAAGCCTTAATACATAAAAACCGCAGGCGAAAGTCTGCGGTTTTTTATAGCTCATAATATCAACACAACGTCATAAAAAGTGCTGAATTTTAAAAATTACTCAACAAAAGGTTGACGAAAGACAAACGAAGTGTTATAATATGAATATCAACAGATAGTTGGTAATTAAGGGGAATAATGAAAAAAGGAGAATTGAAAATGGCAGAAAAACGTATGTTTTCCAAGCAGGTTTTATTGGACGACAAATTTATTGAATTATCTGCGAAATCACAGGTGCTGTACTTTCAGCTATCCATGTATGCGGACGATGAGGGGTTTGTAAACTGTGCAAAATATGTTCAGCGTCTGACCGCAACTGATGAAAATGATATTGAAGCACTATGCAAAAACGGCTTTCTGATAAGGTTTGAATCGGGCGTTTATGTAATAACGCACTGGAAGATAAACAACCATATCCGTGGCGACAGACTGAAAAAGACTTCGTTTACCGAGGAAAGGGATATGCTTTATGTCCGTGCAGACGGTATGTATGTACTGAATCCCGAAAAAGCCGCAAAGCAAAGGGAAGGGGTAGGATCGCCAGAAGTAAAGTCAACAGACAGTGATTTTCTGTCTGACGCTTGCCAACCGACTGACGGCACAGATAAGGATAGTGAAGAAAAGATAAGTGAAGATAAGTACAGCTCAGCTGAGGTGAGAGAAGCAGAGCGCCGTACACATTCAGCTGACAGCAACGGTCAGAATGACGCCGCTTCTTACAGAAGCTTATTGGTTGAAAAATTCGGTGCCGATAATGTGGAGCGTTATGAGGAGCGCTTTAAAAAGTGGGTCGACAAGCATGACAGGCGTGGTATGCCTGAATATCCGACAATAGAAAAATGGATGAAAGAGGACAACGTCAGCCCGAATGAAATACAGTCAAAAGAATATGAATATGACGATTTTTTGCTTGAACGTATGCTGAGCTGATTCAGCTTACAAGCAGAGAACAGAATAAGGTCAGAATCACAAGAAAGCTGAAATTGAAAGCAGAAAATTCCGCTACATATTTTTTCGAGTTGCCTTTGCAGAGTGTGTTATACTGCCGCAGTGTGATAAGACTTGCGAGCGAAGCGATAAGCGTTCCCACTCCGCCTATATTTACACCGAGCAAAAGGCTGTGATAGTCTGTTGTGAAGCCTGAAAGAAGAATAGCCGACGGAACATTGCTGATAAACTGGCATGAAATAACGCTGAAAAGTAATGTATTTGTTTGCAGGACAGAGGAGAAAAGGTCCTTGACTAAATCAATCCTTGCCATGTTTCCTGCGAATATAAAGAAAAATACGAATGTCAACAGCAGCGGATAATCAACCGAGGCAAGCGCTTTTCTGTCCATAACGATAAGTGTGACGGCGATGAACACCATACCTATCAGGTACGGTATAAAGTTGAATACTATGATTATTGCAATTGCAAACAGAAATAAGTAAGCGGCAGTGCGCTTTCGGTCGATTTTCTGAGGCTTTATATCCTGCGTTATGGCTTCCGGCTTTACGAATATAATACAGCACACCGTTATCATTGCTACCGCAAGCAGGAACGGAGGAAGCATTATCAGCGTAAATTCACCGATAGGAATGTTGAATTTTGAGTAAAGATAAAGATTCTGCGGATTTCCGAACGGTGTGATCATACCGCCGAGATTAGCCGCAATATTCTGCATTATAAAGGTGAACGCCATGTAGTGTTCCTTTTTTGCCGTGTGAAGCACATAATATCCCAGGGGCAAAAAGGTGATAAGCGCCATATCGTTTGCGATGAGCATTGAGCCGATGAATGTAATCCACACAAGGACAATAATGCAAATACGCATATTGCGGAATTTTTTGACTATATTGCAGGCGATTATGTAGAAAAAGCTTATGTTTTTCAGCGCACATACGACCACCAGCATACTAAAAAGACAGGCGAGCGTTTTATAATCAAAATAATCAAGGTATTGTGCGTCGGGCGGCACAATAAACGCTGTGATAACTGCCGCCAGAAAAGCTATGACCGTTACCGTATTCTTTTTTATAAAATCAGTTATAATCTTCATTGTCCTACACTTCATTTTCTTAAACCGCACAAAACCCTCCCGTGAGGGAGGGTAGTGGTTATTGAATTATATCTGTTATATCAGATCGTCCTCGTTAAAGGGGTCGCCGCATTCGGGGCAGAACTTCGGAGGATTTTCGGGGTCTGCGGGTTCCCAACCGCACTTGTCGCACTTATACTTCTTGGGAGCGGCAGGCTTTGCCTTTCCACATTCAGCGCAGAATTTACCTGTGTTTGTAGCACCGCATTCACAGGTCCAGTTTACTGCAACAGGAGCGGCAGGTGCGTCGCCTTCCTTGCTCTTACCGCAGTTAGCGCAGAATTTACCTGTGTTTGACTGACCGCATGAGCAAGTCCATGCTTCAGGCTTCTTTGCACCGCATGAAGAACAGAATGCGCCTGTGTTTGTAGCGCCGCATGAACACTTCCAACCGCCGGGAGTAGGCTGCTGAGGGGTTGTCTGCTGAGGAGCGGCAGGCATACCGTTAAGAACGTTGCTTCCTGCATTCATAGCCATGTTCATGCCCATGAAGCCCATCATAGCGCCGTTTTCGTTTGAGCCTGCGGCTTCAATACCACGGGCAACAGCACCTGTCATCATAGCACGCTGAACATCGCCGCCGAGCATCGTATCAGCCTTAAGACGATCCTTAAGAAGCTCCTTTGTTTCCTCGGAGATAGTGATAGGACCGAGACCGATATTTGTGAGCATCAGACCTCTCTGCGCCCAGTTGTTTGCAGTTTCGTCCTTAGTCTTGTTAGTAAGGTTGTTGAGCTGGCTTGTGATCTGGTTGTAGCTGTAACCCTCAGCTGAAAGCTGGTTTAAAGCTACCATCAGCGACTGCATGAACTCGTTCTTATACTGCTCGTTTTTGAATATATCCTTAACATATACCTGAGGAGCATTTACGCCCTTGCTGACTACTTCGGCATAGAACTTGCAGGCATTTTCCGCATCGGGGATCTGAACCTCGAATGTACCGTAGAAACGCAGGTCTACTGTCGTATTATAACGGGGATCGGGATAGGGAACGGGTGTTCCTGTTCCGAAGGGAATACCGGGCAGTTTCTGAAGGTTGATATAAATTACTCTCTGCTCGGTTGCAGGTGTACCGCCGTAGGTGAATCTTGAAATAAGATCCTTAAGCGAATCCTTTATCTGACCTGCGAAGATCGAGGGAGCAGTTGAGTTATCAAGTATGTAGCGGCCGGGTTCGGTAACAACGTTTGTGATTTTACCGTTGTCGAGCGTCAGCATACAGGTGTTTTCCTCAACCATGATAGCTGAGCCGTTGCTTATAACGTTGTCTGTACCCTTTACGTTACTGCTTCTGTCACTTCCGTTGTGCATTTTAACTCCGTTTACAACAACAGTGTCGTTGCCGATAACGGGGCAGTGAATGGCTTCTTTCCAGGTATCGCCCAGTGTACCTGAGAGTGCGCCTACAGCTGCTTTAATAAGTCCCATAGTAATATTTCCTTTCGTGTTGAGTATTTTAATTTATTTGATTAAATTAAAATCGTTGACAAGCCATATACGGTCGGCTATTTCTGTAAAGCCGCTTCCGCAGTACGGACATTTCTTTCCCTTTACCGAAGCGTCAATAGGAGCGCCGCAGTTGGGGCAGTTGCTTGAATATACAATGCTTGATGTCTGTTCGTGAAGATCCTGCTTATAAGCAAGCGTTATGCTGTATGCCGCCTGCGTAAGCGAGGGCTTTGCGCTGTCCTCTTTATCCTCTGCCGTTCTTGCATATTCATACTGAACAGATACTTCAAATCTTGCCGTAGCTTCCTTGGTTTTATTCTGATAGCTTGAAATTCCGCAACGGTGGACTTTTATATTATTGTATATCTCTTTTTCGTTTCTTGCATTGAGGCTGACAATTCTGTTGTTTACCTTGTTTACAAGATCGGGTGTAAATTCGTCATTGTCAAGAGCTTCTGTACTCTTGTTCATGATCGCATTCAGAATTGCGACGATTGCGTTTTCAGCCTTGACCTCCATACCGGCATAGCCGATCTCAGGGAAGTCACGGGTTATCGCAGGTCCGTACATTTCGCTCAGCGCCGTAATTCCTTTGGGTGTTGTGGTTTCTTCCTTAAGACCCTTATTGATAAGCTCAAGGGTCTGAGAGGGCAGCATACCTAAATATTTCTGCGTTGTCTGACGCACCTTATGAACTATCAGAAGTATGATTACCACAATTACAATAAGAATTATTATCGGTACAAGCCAGCCTGCTATTGAGAGCGCTGTTGATACTTCGTTCACATTATACTCCCTTTATGCCGTCATCTGTAGTATCGTTTCTGATACCTGAGAAGTCGGTAAGTACCCATGTATACTGACCTGTTGTAACAACAGAGCCGCAGTATTCGCATACGCCGGAAGAAGAAATCTCAAGCGGAGCGCCGCAGTTCGGGCAGTTGTGACCGTTCATAGCGCCTGTTTCGGTCTTTGTCTGAACGCCGAGCGAGCGTACAAACTTCATCTTGTACTTTTGTACCCAACGTGTAGTCTTGTCGCCTCTTATGATGTTACCTGTCTTTTCGTCTACCTGGTAATCTATCATTCTTGAAGTGAGGTAAGCAGTTACATATTCAAACTGTGAGTCACGCTCGTAAGACGTGAGGTAAGCGGTGTCGATAGCTATGCTTTCATAGTGGTATACAACACCCTGGTCTATCTTGGACTGTACCTGCTTGCAGGTCGTGTTATAGAGGTTTTCATGCATTACGGGGCGAACGGGAGTAAGGTCACGGTTGCACCATGCGTTCTCTATGTCTATGTATACCTGCTTTGTAAATGTGATAAAGTCGGAAGCCGAGAAGTTCGGATCTCCCTGCTTGATTATGTTTTCAATCTGTTCTGTTCTGTTGGGAAGAACAACATTTGCACCGTTCGGTGATGAGGGACGTGTGGTGCCGCCTGCGGAGGATTTATTCTTGAATCCGCCTAAAGCAGAAATAGCCAGTATCACTACAACCACGCCTATGCCTATAATAGTATATAACGGGTCGGAATCGCCGCTGCTGCTGTAGTCGCTTCCTCCGTAATCGTTGCCTCCGTAGTCATAGCCGCCGTAATCGCCACCGCCATAGTCGCCGCCACCGCCGTAGTCGTTGTTATCAAACGCTCCGACAGAAAAGCAGAGCAGAAGTGCCGCTGTAATTGTTGCAATTGCCATTGCAATAAGTTTTTTCATATGCTTCTCCCTTAACGGATAGACCGTAACTTAATATTTCATGTTTAATTAT
>CAVJKI010000071.1:0-8551 GCA_963649995.1 Sodaliphilus sp. | reverse complement strand
TATTACCGATAGATAACAATTTCCTTGTGCTGTTGGTATGTATGATATGTCGGTAACCCACTTTTGATTTGGTTTTTCAGCATCAAACTCTCTATTAAGTAAGTTAGGATATTTATGTAAATGCTCCGATACATACTTAAATTTCTTTCTGCGTACTACAGACAATAAGTTATATTTCTGCATTACACGCAGAATTGTTTTGGGATTGCGGTATATACCTTGCCGTTCAAGCCATATATGTACTCTGCGGTAACCGTAAGTGTTTCTGCTTTCTCCCTGACATTCACTTATCTTTTCAGCTAACGGCAAATCTCTATCCGGTATATCTTTTCGTTTTAGGAAAGCATAATATCCACTCCTTGATACTCCAAAGAATTTACACATTGAGTTTATGCTGTACTTGTCTTTGTGCTTAAAAATTACCTGATACTTAATTGACGGCTTCACTTCCTTTCTGTGAGCGAGAGAAAATCCCGCATTAACTCGTTTTCCATTTCCAGTCGCTTTATCTTTGAATCTTTACGAGCTATGATATATTTTAACTCATTGATTTTCATATCCTCCGTAATTTCATAATCTTTTGGCGGTCTGCCTTTTGTTCTGAGTGCAATGCCTGCGTTAATTTTTTCTTGTTTTCGATTGTATCGTGTAATGAAATTTTTTAATTGTTGCATGGTAAAACCATACTTCTCACAAATTTTTCGTCTGCTTATCCCTTGGCTTCTTAATTCTATTATTTCATTTTCATATTGACTTATATGTCGATAGCTTCTTGGCATTAAAATTCCTCCTATGGTAGTTTCTTTAATTCTACCATAGGAGGTCTCTTTTTGCTATTGTCCTTTTTTTACGGACTTGTTCAATGCCTTGGTTACCTTTCTCCTATTGAGTTTATCAAAAAATATAAAAATATGTTGCACTTGGCTTGACAAGCTGAGGGGGAAAGCAGTAATTTCATGTTAGGTTTTCAATGGTTTTGTCAGCATCATCTTCTGAAAGCCAGCCTTTCGTTTCAGCTGATTTTGCGGCTTTGTTAAGCTCGGAAAGTAATTTTAATGTGGCACGTTGCTTTTCGTAATCGTCAATATCCAGTATTACATAACGACCTCTGCCGTTTTTGGTGAGAAACACGGGTTCACCTTCGGAAATATCGCTGAGAACGGCATTGTAATTGCGTAAATCAGAAACAGGTTTGATATTCGGCATATAATGCACCTCCTTGTTTGTTGTGATTATTGTAGCATAATTTTAAGTAAAAATCAACAGCAGATAATGAAAAATCAAAATTCCGAAATTTTTTCATTTACCCTATTGACAACGCCGCTTCAATGTTGTATAATCATTTAGTAAATTAAATTGTAAAACAAAAGCAGAGAAGCACTCTCACCCATTTACGCCATTTGGTTGTTCAATGAGGTAATTACAGAAATTTCCGACGGATTATAAGCATAATTCCGTCTGTAATATTTGTACAGCGTGAGAGAATCTGCATTGCAGTTTATCACGCTTTTTGTTTTGCATAAAACGATTTGTTTTCAGAAAGGCGGTGCTTTACAATCAGCACAAAAGAACAACTCATCAACGAAGAGATAAATGAAAAAGAGGTCCGTGTGATCGGAGCTGACAATGAACAGCTCGGCATTATGTCTTCGGCGCAGGCTCTTGATATGGCAATTGAGGCTGACTTAGACCTCGTGCTTATCGCTCCTTCCGCTACTCCCCCGGTATGCCGTATTATGGATTACGGCAAGTTCCGATTTGAGCAGTCAAAGAAGGAAAAGGAATCTAAAAAGAACCAGAAACAGGCTGAGCTTAAAGAGATACAGATGTCGCTGAACATCGACACCAACGACTTTAACACAAAGGCTAATCAGGCTATAAAGTTCCTTAAGAACGGCGACAAGGTTCGTATCAAGGTTCGTTACAGACGAGCAAGAGAGCTGTCACACGTTAATCTTGGTGAGGAGCTTATGCAGAGAGTTCTTGAGGCTGTTTCAGAGTACGGCGCGTGCGAAAAGCCTGCTAAGCTTGAGGGCAGAAACTATATGGCAGTTGTAGCTCCCAAGACAGCGGCAAACGGCAAGAAAGCAAAGAAGGACGCCGAAAAACCGGCGGAAAATAAATAAGGAGGATTCCACTCATGGCAAAGAAGATCAAGATCAAAACCCACAGCGGTGCTAAAAAGCGTTTTAACCTCTCCAAGAACGGTAAGGTCAAGTACCAGAAGACAAACCGTCGTCACAGACTGACACAGAAGGCTACAAAGAGAAAACGTATCAATCGTGCAGCAGGATACTGCGACAAGACGAACGTTGCAGAAGTTAAGAAGCTCATACCTTACAAATAAAAACTAACTGCGACCGTTTCGGCGCAATATTCACTATAGGAGGAATTTAACGATGGCTCGTATTAAAGGTGCATTAGCAACTCGTAAGAGAAGAAATAAAACATTAAAGCTGGCAAAGGGCTACTGGGGCGGCAAGAGCAGACTTTTCAAGACTGCCAAGGAAGCTGTTTGGAAGTCAGGTCAGTATGCTTATATCAGCAGACGTTTAAAGAAAAGAGATTTCAGAAAGCTCTGGATCGCAAGAATCAACGCCGCTTGCAAGATGAACGGTACAAACTACTCAACATTCATCAACGGCTTAAAGAAGGCTAACATCGGTCTTAACAGAAAGATGCTGTCTGAAATTGCTATCAACGACCCCGCAGGCTTTACTGCACTTGTTGAGAAGGCTAAGGCTGCTCTTTAAGAGAAAACAACACGCCCATAATATATGGGCGTGTGATTTTTTATATCCGGGCATAAACCGATAATAAAAAATGTACCCGTGTAAACGGGTACATAATAATTCTTATCAGTACATATCCTTTGTGTGGTGCTTGTAGTAGAAGACGTAGCTTCCTATTGCACCTGCAACCACAAATATGAATGTTACTATAAGGCGGTTTAACATATTTCCCGCAAGCTCCGTGTATTGGGTCGAGTAGCTTGCAAGATTGTCCAGAATACCGAATATGTTTACGGAGTTTCCTGCCTCCTGCTCCTTTAAGAATATCTGGAACAGGAAAGCAAATCCGTTTGACAGCGCCCAGCCTGCAAAGGTCAGAACAGCTGTCATGATGCAGTCAACGGTTTTCAGCTTCTTTGAGAATACCGTATACAGCGATACGACAGCGGCGGACATGATAATACCGCCGAGCCAGCCGACAAGGTCTGACATCATAATAAACGCAACGAATATCGCAGAGCCGATGATAAGACCGATCAGTCCGCCGAAAAAACCCTTGACAGTACCTTTTATATTATAAGGCGGACGAACCGTTCCGTCTGAGCGTATGCGCTTTGTCAGTATTGCGTAATCCTCAAGCTCAAGCACTTTCGCAAGCTGTACGGGAGTGGTTTTACGCATTTCACTTTTTAAATAGGCAGTGAGTTTTTCCAAAAATCCAATGAGTAACGGCAGATTTTCCTGCATAAGGTTGTAGCCTTTGCAGTAGATATAGACGCAACCGTCTATGTTTTCAATGCCGAGCATAGTTTTCCTGGGAAAGCGCTCAGCCATTGTGTATATCCTGCCGAACTGCCGTTCGTTTATTACTGCGCCGCAGACTATATCAAATCTGTGCTTTTTGTCGTTGTCGAATACTACGATGGGAACGCCGTTCTTTGCACCGCTGAGTGTGGCGGTTTCTGCATCGTATGTAAGCCCCGTTTCCTTTTCGATAAGGCTGAGTTCGGAATATATCATGAAAAAATGTCCTTTCTTGTCCTTCACGGATAAAGAAATTTTAGCATAATGACAGGCAAAAGTCAAGAAACCGAATGTTAAGGAGAAATATGGAAATAACATCTAAGCAGAACAGCTATATTAAAGAATACAGGAAGCTTGTTGAGCAGAGGAAGTACCGCAGACAGTCTGGATTTTTCCCGTGTGAGGGCGCTAAACTGGCTTTGGAAGCCATAAGAAGCGGCTGTGTGCTGGGTGAGAATGCTTATGCTACAGCCGCCGCTATGGACAAATATCCCGAAGTGCTACAGTTGTTGCACAAGTGTTGCAAAGTGTCGGAAATATCAGGCGAAGTAGCGGACAGCATTTCCGACACAAAATCACCGCAGGGAATTTTTATTACAGTAAGACATCTTGACAAAATTCTGAATTTAAGTACAATAGATAATAGCAGGCAGTTTATAATATTGGAAAATTTACAAGATATGGGTAATATTGGAACTATTATTCGTTCCTGTGACGCATTCGGAATTGACGGTGTAATACTTGTCGGCGACTGTGCCGATGTATTTGCGCCAAAAACCGTAAGGAGTGCGATGGGTTCGTTGTTCAGACTTCCGATATACTGCTGTGAATCCGAGGAGGCGATCACGCTCCTGCAAAAGGGCGGATTTACCGTATATTCCGCTGAGCTTTCCGACAGGTCGGTAAAGCTGGGCGAGGAAAAGCTCCCCGAAAAGACCGCCGTAGTCATCGGCAACGAGGGCAACGGTGTTACCGATACGGTAAAACGACTTTGTGACAAGTCGCTGTTTATTCCGATAAGCAGTGCCGAGAGCCTTAACGCATCGGTGGCGGCATCGGTCATTGCGTGGGAATTGTCACAGAGCAGAAAGTAAGCAGATGTTAAACTCGGTTAATAATTGCAATTTATAATTTAGCGTTGAGATCGTGACGTTTTTATATGGTGAGGTATTATGCTTAGCCTGCAAATGTCAGAATTTCAATAAGCAATATATAACAACGCTGATTAAGATAAAACGTTTAGAGAGTGTGGCGCAGCCACCCACCGTCATACGAGGTGCAGAAACGCACAAACAGTTTGAAAGGTGAATTTGAAGCGGCACATTGCCGAGGGTGTGGCGTAGCCACCCGCTGTACACAAACAGTAACAATATGCAAACAGTTTGAAAGGCGAATTCGGGACGGCACGTTGCCGCCGAATTTGGGGTGCCGCATCGGTATAGAAAGGAAGACGAAAATTTGTCGCATTTGGTAATAGTTGAGTCGCCGGCAAAGGCGAAAACAATTGAAAAATATCTCGGTAAGGATTACTCGGTAGTTGCCTCTGTAGGTCATATCCGTGATCTGCCGAAGTCAAAGCTCGGAGTTGACGTTGACAACAACTTTGAGCCGAAATATGAAAACAAGAAGGATAAGGCGGCGCTTATAAAAGAGCTTAAGAAGGACGCAAAGGCATCTGACATAGTATATCTTGCGACCGACCCCGATAGAGAGGGAGAGGCTATATCCTGGCACTTGGCGCACGTTCTCGGCATAAGCCCCGACGCTCCTGTGCGTGTTACATTCAGTGAAATTACAAAGAGCGGTATTGCGGCAGGCATGAGCCACCCCAGAACGCTTGATATGGATCTTATCAACGCACAGCAGGCAAGACGTATTCTTGACAGAATAGTAGGCTATAAATTAAGCCCGTTCTTATGGAAAAAAGTAAGACGAGGACTTTCGGCAGGACGAGTACAGTCGGTTGCGGTAAGGCTTATTGTTGACAGAGAGCAGGAGATAGAGAGCTTTGAAGCGCAGGAATACTGGAGCATTGACGCAAAATTCCTGTCGAGCTCAAGCAGACGTGCTTTCCCTGCAAAGCTTACCGAAGTAAAGGGCGAGAAGTTCAAGGCGCTCAATAAAGAAGAAACCGATAAGGTCCTCGCTATGCTTGAAAACGGCGAGTTTGTCATAACCAATATCAAGAACAGCACAAGGAAGAAAACACCTGCTCCGCCGTTCACAACCTCGACCTTACAGCAGGAAGCATCAAGAAAGCTGTCCTTCAATGCAAGACGTACAATGAAAGCGGCACAGGAGCTTTACGAGGGCGTTGAAATACCCGATATGGGCGCAGTCGGTATCATTACCTATATGCGTACCGACAGCCTGCGTATTTCCGACGAGGCTAAAGCCGCCGCCGCTCAGATGGTTGAAACGACATACGGCAAGGAATATCTTCCCTCAAAGCCCAGAGTGTTCAAGTCAAAGAGCAACGCACAGGACGCACACGAGGCTATCCGTCCGACAATAATCACACTCACTCCCGACAAGGTAAAGTCGGCGCTTACAAGCGACCAGTACAAGCTGTATAAGCTGATATGGGAGCGCTTTATGGCAAGCCAGATGGAAAATCAGCTCCTTGATACAAAGGCGGTTGATATTACCTGCGGAGATTGCCTGTTCAAGGCAAACGGATATACCGTAAAGTTTGACGGCTTTACAAAGCTGTATGAGGAAAGCAAGGACAGCGACGAAGAAGAAGGCGGCGCTCTGCCTGCTCTTGAAGTAGGCGAAAAGCTTAAGGTAAAAGAGCTTACGGGCAACCAGCACTTCACACAGCCGCCACCGAGATACACGGAAGCAAGCCTTATCAAGGCGCTTGAGGAAAACGGCATAGGCAGACCGTCTACCTACGCTCCTACAATCGCCACAATACTTGACAGACACTATGTTGAGCGCGAGGCAAAGCAGTTAAAGCCGACCTCACTCGGTATAGTTATCACCGACCTTATGAAAGGCCACTTTGACCGTATAGTAGACGCAAAGTTCACCGCTCAGATGGAAAGCGACCTTGATAAGATCGAAGCAGGTAAGGCAAATTGGGTCGACGTACTCGGAAAGTTCTACACAGGCTTTGACAAAATGCTGACAAAGGCTGAAAAGGACATGGAGGGCAAGAGGGTAAAGATACCCGATGAGCCTACAGATATAATCTGCGACAAGTGCGGCAAGCCTATGGTCATAAAGATAGGACCTTACGGCAAGTTCCTCGGCTGTTCGGGCTTCCCTGAGTGCAAGAACACCAAGAGAATAGTCAACGAAACAGGCGGTACCTGCCCCCACTGCGGAGGCAAAATGCTTGCAAAGAAGTCAAAGAAGGGCAAGCCTTTCTTCGGCTGTGAGAATTATAAGGACTGCAACTTCATGACATGGGATACACCGCTTGCGGATAAGTGTCCGAAGTGCGGCTCGACGCTGTTCAAGAAGGTCGGCAAGCAGGGACAGGTTTACTGTGTAAAGGACGGCTGCGGATATGTACGTCCTGCCGATGAGGATAAGAAGAACGATAACTGATAAGGATAAGATAAATTGGATAAAACTACTGTTACCGTGATCGGCGCAGGTCTTGCAGGAGTTGAGGCGGCATGGGCGCTTGCAAACAGGGGCTTTCATGTAAGGCTCTGCGAGATGAAGCCCGAAAAGTATTCGCCTGCCCATAAATATAAGGGCTTTGCGGAGCTTGTATGCAGTAATTCGCTTAAAAGCGCAGATACTGCCAGTGCCTGCGGTATGCTTAAGGAAGAAATGCGTTATATGAACTCTGTCACGATGATTGCGGCGGAGAAAACAAAGGTCAGCGCAGGCGGCGCTCTTGCGGTAAACCGCACGGAGTTTTCCGACGCTGTTACCGAGATGATAACAAATCACCCCGATATAGAAATTATTAACGGCGAGATAACCGAGTTTCCGCAAAGCAATACCGTAATTGCCACAGGTCCGCTGACGAGCGATATTTTTGCCCGGAAAATACAGGAGCGCTGCGGAAATCCGCTGAGCTTTTACGATGCGGCGGCACCGATAGTTACCGCAGAAAGCATAGATATGAGCCTTGCGTTTTTTGCCACCCGTTATGACAAGGGCGAGGCAGACTACATCAACTGCCCGATGACAAGGGAAGAATACGAAGCCTTTTATAACGAGCTTGTAAACGCCGAGAGCGTACCGCTCAAAAGCTTTGAAAATCTCAAGGTGTACGAGGGCTGTATGCCTGTAGAGGTGCTTGCAAAGCGAGGAATAGAAAGCGTCCGCTACGGCTGTATGAAGCCTGTCGGTCTTACCGACCCAAGAACGGGCAGACGTCCTTATGCCGTTGTACAGCTGAGGAAAGAAAACAACGAGGGTACGCTTTATAACCTTGTGGGATTTCAGACAAATCTGAAATTCGGCGAGCAGAAAAGAGTATTCTCAATGATAACAGGGCTTCAGAACGCTGAATTTGTGAGATACGGCGTTATGCACAGAAACACATTTCTCAATTCTCCCGGACTGCTTGATAAGAGCTTTAAGCTTATCGGCAGTGACAATATCTATTTCGCAGGTCAGATAACGGGCGTTGAGGGATATGTTGAGAGTGCGGCGTCGGGCATTATTGCAGGAATAAATCTTGCGAGAGAGCTTGGCGGAGAAAAACCGCTCGAACTGCCCGAAACCTGTATGATGGCGGCGCTTGCAAAGCATATAAGCACCGAAAACAAGGACTTTCAGCCGATGGGGGCTAATATGGGAATATTACCTCCGCTCCCCGAAAGGATAAAGGACAAGAAGCTGAGATACAGGACGATTGCGGACAGAGGACTTGAAGATTTAAAAAAGGCGCTCTGCGAGCAGGAAATTACTGTTGCCGGTATATAATTTGCCTTATGCGCTTGAACAGATCTCGGTAGGATCACAGCGTTTGTTCGGGAGGGGCGAGCCCGGTAGATTATAATATCAAGTGCAACACTAAAAAAATATGGACATCATACTCATTT
>CAVJKI010000070.1:0-8634 GCA_963649995.1 Sodaliphilus sp. | reverse complement strand
ACATTGACCCACTTACCGCTCTTGTACTGCTCCATCTCGTAACCGCTTGCGGCACTGTTCTTTGTCCACTGCAAGGTTACATTCGTACTGGATATTGATTTAACCTTGAAGCCTGTCACATTGGCAGGCTTTTCAGTTGTAATAAGTTCATAGTCAAAGCCATTGTCCTTTGCGTACTGTTCTCCGGCTGTGCCGGGGTAGCAGTAAATTTTGAAGTTGTCTAATTTTTCGCACAAATTAGTATAGCAATAATAATATCCAAAAGCATCGGACTCTATGCTAGTAACACTCTTTGGTATAGTTATATTTGTTAGGCTAGTACAATCACCAAAAGCACAAATACCTATGGTTTTTACTTTGTTCGGTATTGTTACATTTTCTAAACTTGTACACCTATAGAAAGATAAATCGCCTATACTCGTCACATTATCAGGTATTTTTACACTTGTAAGGCTTTCGCAACCGTCGAAAGCATGTTCACTTATACTCGTCATGCCGTCTGGTATAATTATACTAGTAAGGCTTGAGCAATCTTCAAAGGCATAACTACCTATCTCGATCACACTTTTCGGTATTGCTACACTTTTAAGACCTCTGCAACCACTGAAAGCGCTCCAACCTATACTTGTAACACTATCCGGTATCGTAATACTTTCGAGGTTTTTACAATCACTGAAAGCTGCGTTGTCTATTTTTGTCACACGTTTGCCGTCAATTTCCGCAGGAATTACATAGGTTTCATCATGCCCCGCATATTTAATTGCTAATGTACCATCGTCAAGCTCATTTGTAATTGAACAACTTTCATCAGCGAAACCATTTTTAGTTGCATACCAGTGTCCGTATGTATTCTTGGTATATTTTATCTCAAAACCGGCAATCTTCTTTGTACTCCAAGCAATCGAATTTGATTTATCTTCATAATATCCGATAGCATAATCTCCGATATTTGTTACACTTGCCGGAATTGTTACGGTTTTGAGTGAAGTACAATCATAAAATGCATGAAGTCCTATAAATGTCACGCCGTTAGATATCTGCACATTTGTAAGGCTAGTGCAACCGCTGAAAGCATAACCGCCTATACTTGTCACGCTGTCGGGTATCGTTATACTCGTAAGGTTTGTGCAACCATTAAAAGCCCAATTGCCTATCCCCGTCACACTCTTTCCGTCGATCTTCTCCGAAATATCAACCTTTTCCGCACTGCCAATATACTTTGTAATCGCTACCGTACCGTCATCAAGCACACTATACTCAAAATCCCCATAAGTATAAGTCTCCGCTCCCGCCGCTACAGCGCACACCACCGCCATAACCGCGAAAGCCGCCAGTGTCAAAAGCCACTTTTTCAGCTTCATAAATTCATACCTCTTTCCTTTTAAAATACCAAAAGGCACAGTCCACCCTATCTATGCGGACTGTGCCTTTATTACCATATTTAATTTTACGCAGAGCTTTTGTGCATTACTTACAGAGGTGCTTTCAGAAAGCCCCCCCCCCATTTACATAAATTGTAATTCGTTACCTTGCACATATCTCTCACCGTTTCATATTTTCAACTGATTTTTCCTTTAGTATATCACCATTGTTAATCGCTGTCAAGTATTAATTTGTGTTTACTGTATAAATTTTCCCTGTTTCTTTAAGCAAAGCTTTCAACCGCAATTAATTGCCTTGATAAAGCATATTAAATAGCAGTAGGTATTATCATTTTCCTCCGAAAACGAACACCGCCAATATAATAATCGCAAGCGAGCCTATACATATTATCCAGTTTCTGCTGTATGTTCTGCTCATCTTCTTTTCGTGTTCTAAGCGTTCCATGCGCCTTTTTAACTTGTAATCAGGTTCCTGTTTCATATTAAATCACTATCCTCCCGATAAAAAATCACGTCACTTTGTCAAGCGGAATAAACCGCAGAATGATTTTATATATTTGCAATTATTATATCACTGATATTAAAAAATTTAAAATAAAGTATATAAACTTTTTGGGCATTTTACATTTTTAATGTAACCGCTGTGCCGATTTCCCATAAAAATTTCAGCGCTTATATTTCACCGCAAAATACAGCAACTGTGCAACAACTTGTGCATCGGTGTATTTCTGGTTACATCTGCCTTATTTTTTCGATTATGTGCGTCATGGGATCGTCATTGTTAGAGCCGATAATAATATCAGCCGCCGCCTTTACCTCGTCATGGGCATTGCTGACCGCCACACCGAGGTCTGCACTTCGTACCATCTCTGCGTCATTGGGATAGTCGCCCGCCGCTACGGTGAATCTGTCCTCGCTGTCTGTCACTCTCAGCAGTTGCTTGTAGCCATAAGCCTTGCTTACACCCTCAGGCAACAGCTCATAGAAGAACGGCGCAGAAAGCACCCTGTTAGTACCCTCCGTGCAATGCTCGTTTATGAACTTCGCAAGCATTGGCATTCTGTCCTCAGGATAGGCAAACAACACCTTAAGCCAGCCCTCATGCGGAATATCGTCAAGACTGCATACATCGCCGTGTACATTCTCCAAAGCCATGTGCGCTCTTTCAACATCGTTCAGGGCAGGCACATACACGGTATGCTTATGCAGTACCTCTATGCCTACATCAGGGAACTTATCCATTACCTGTTTGATGTAATCCCTCGCTTTTTGCGTAACCTCGCACTGCCACAGGAACTTTTCCTCGGCAAAATCGTACACTGCCGAGCCGTTGAAGATTACGGCAGGTATTCTCAGCTTAAGCTTATCCGCTATGGGCTTTGCCATTGAGTAGCCTCTGCCCGTAGCTATCGTGAACATTCCGCCCCTGTCGCAGAAGTCGTTTATCGACTCCATATCTCTCGGCGAAATCTCTTTCTTATCATCTAGGAGCGTACCGTCAAGGTCGCTCATGATTATTACATTTCTGAAATCCATAGTTCTTCTTCCTTTTGCCTGCGGTTGATCATATCTCTGTTTTCTGTGCTTCAAGGTTTTTCAGCAGCTTCTGAAAATATTCGGGAAGCTCGCTGTCGAACTCCATATACTGCCCGTTGGGGTGGACAAATCCTATTTCCTTTGCGTGAAGACACTGACCGCACAGCCATTTGGGACTGCCGTTCCCGTACACCTCATCACCTGTCACAGGGTGGCCTATATATGCCATGTGAACTCTTATCTGATGCGTTCTGCCCGTTTCAAGCCGCAATCTTACAAGAGTATTGTTCCTGTAGGTCTGCTCTACAAAATAATGCGTGACTGCCTCTCTTGAATTTTCGGTCGTAACGCACATCTTCTTGCGGTCGGTCTTATGTCTGCCTATCGGGGCATTGACTGTACCGTCCTCTTTGATAACGCCCTGTACCACAGCCATATATTCTCTTGTGAAGCTGTGTACCTTTATCTGTTCGGCAAGCACATTGTGCGCCGTGTCATTCTTGGCAACTATCAGAAGTCCGCTTGTATCCCTGTCTATTCTGTGGACGATACCCGGACGGATAACTCCGTTTATTCCCGACAGGCTGTCGCCGCAATGATACATCAGTGCATTGACAAGCGTTCCGCTGTAATGCCCCGGAGCAGGGTGAACGACCATTCCTTTAGGCTTATTTACCACAAGCAGGTCACTGTCCTCATAGATTATGTCGAGCGGTATATTTTCGGGGAGAATGTCGGCAGGCTGTGCCTCAGGCACATCGAGCGTCACAACATCTCCCGCTTTAAGTTTCTGATTCTTGGCGGCATTTTTCCCGTTTACAAGACAGCAGCCCTGCTCAATAAGAGCGGCTGCTGCTGATCTTGTTATTCCTGTATCTTGCTGTGCAAGAAATTTGTCTGTTCGTTCGCCGCCCGTTTCACAGGTAAATTCGTAATGCAATATTACCCTCCATAGCGGTGTTATTTTTCCTGATTTGCCGTTTGCGCTTCAGCAACGGCTTTGCTGACATCAATTTCTTTCGTATCTGTCGTTTTTTTAGATGAGCGCTTGTTTTTCTGCTCCTTTAGCTCGTCGATTATTACGAAAAGCAACAAGCCTATCGCACCGAGAACGGCGCAAATATCCGCTACATTAAATACGGCAAAGTTGATTATCCTTACGTCGATGAAGTCGACTACCTCGCCTCTTATCACTCTGTCGATAAGGTTTCCGATACCTCCCGCTACTATAAGCGACATTGACCATATATATGTCGGCTTCTTTACCCTCTTGGAAAGCAGCAGATAGAGCATTACAACGATGACAACGGCAGTGAATATCACAAGGAATATCTGTTTGCCCTCAAGTATACTAAATGCGGCACCCGGATTCCTCTCGTATGTGATATTCAGTACATTGGTATCACCGAATGAAATTATCGGTATCGACTGATGCAAATCCATATTATTATCTATCAGTATTTTGGTCAGTTGATCAAGTCCGATAAGTCCGACGGCTACCGCAAGAGCGATATATAGCATTAATTTTAGTCCTTTCGTTGTCCGATATTTGTGTAATATGTAGCCTTAATTACTGTTCTTGCCGAATTCAAGCTCAGCTGTGGGAGCGTTCTTTTCTTCCTTTTCGTTTTTCAGATTGAACAGGACAGAATCACCTTTAACCTTTTCCTCTGCCTTTGCTTCGGGAGCGGGGGCAGGCTTTTCTTCCGACTTCTTTTCGGGAGCGGGAGCAGGCTTGGCAGGCTCAGGTGCCTTTTCGGGAGCGGGCTTCTTTGCAAAAGCGCTGTCCTCAGGCTTTCTTGCCTCAACCTCCTTTGCAGTATTGATAACAAATTCGTTCTCACACTGCTTAGGTATAGCCTTGATGTTCTCAATATGAGCGCTGTATGCGGCAAGTATCTTATTTGTGTAATCCTGCACTTCTTTTCTTGTTCTCTGGAGAACTATCTGCTCTCTTTCGGTCTGCTGCATCATCATTGTGTGGATCTCGTCAGCCTTTGCGTTTGCTTCGTCAACTATCTGCTTTGCCTTGGCGTTGGCATCTGCAAGATTCTTTTCTGCGATTTCCTTTTTCTTTGCGGCAAGTGCGTCAGTATCCTTGATAGTCTTGTCAGCCTTTTCCTTGGCCTCCGCTCTTATCTTCTCGGCATCTTCCTTTGCCTCGTTTACTACGGCAATACCCTGCTTCTTGGCGATAAGGAGCGCATCTCTGAGTGCGTCCTCATCCTTACGGTATTCCCTTATCTTTTCTGCAAGAACCTCAAGCTTCTTTTCAAGCTCCTCGTTCTCATTTTGCAGCTTCTTATACTCGATCGATACGTCCTTAAGGAAGGTATCAACCTCTGCGGCATCATAGCCGCCGCGTTTAACCGTATCAAATTCTTTAGATACTATATCCTTGGCATTCACGGGAAAAATCCTCCTAAATGTATTTTTTCACTTTTATGTGTATATTGCCTTTTCTGCCTGTTTCTCCGACACCGTAAAGTATAAACTTGCCCTTTCCTCTGACCGAAAATATATCGCCCTCGGAAACTGTCCTCGAAACATCGGTGCATACACTGCCGTTCAGCTGTACCAGCTGCGGCAGAATGTATTTTTCGACCGCACCTGTCCTTGATGTGCCTGCCACGCACCTGACAAGATTATCTAGTCGGAGCGACGCAACCGACAGCGACAGCTCCTCATATTTTCTCTCAGGCAGTGTGAAGCCGGCTTCTGTTCCGATTTCAGTACTGATACCTACTCTGCCTATCTTTCTCAGATCGTTTTTTATCAGCGGCGCTACCTTTTCATATACAAAGATCGCCGCCGCACCGTCCGTTACGAAAATATCGCCGACGGTATCACGCTCTATTCCGAGCGCCATAAGCGAACCGAGTACATCTCTGTGAGTTACGGCATCTTCATGCCTGTAACGCATGGTTACGGCATTGATTGGAAACATTTCCGCAATCTCTATATTTGCAGGAGCAGTTATTTCATCATTGTCAAAATAATATGACGGGAAAAGACCCAGACAGCATCTGAGCGGTTCTGTATTGCCCGCCCCGCCGCAGTATACGGCTGTAATGCCCTTAGGCATACCTGTGTTTCTGAGCTGTAACAGCTCACTTTCAGACAGGAAACGTGTAAAATACGGCTGTGACCTGTCAAGACAGTCCTGTGCCGCATTAAGTATTTCCTTTACAAGCTCCTGCTTTCCCATCTCAGTCTAAATCGTCGAAAATATCCTCGCCTGAAATATTGCTGATTTCATCAATAAATTCGCCTGAAATATCAACATTGTAAGGAGCAAGAACATAAGTGGTTTCACCGATTCTCTTGATCTCGCCGCCTGTGATATAGCTTACGCCGCCGAGGAAGTCGATAAGACGGTTTGCAGTATCCTTATTTGTGTTGTTGAACATAAGGATAACGGTCGTCTTGTTCTTGTAAAGCTCTGCGATCTCGCCTGCATCGCTGAATTTCTTGGGCCTGTTTACAACAAGATGCAGAGTTGTGCTTGCATTATATGTATATATCTTGTTTGAGCTTGCCGTTGCGCCCGTACTGCGTGCGGGTGCTTCGGAAACCTCCTGCTTTTCAGCCTCCGATGTGTATTCGTAATCATCCTCGGGACCGTTCCACTTTTTGAAAGAATTTTTGATTGACTCAAATGCGCTCATTGATTTTTTTCCTCCGTTTTTATTTTACTGAATAATTTCTGTAGCCGAAAAGACCGCTGCCTATTCTGACTATTGTTGAGCCGTATTTTACTGCGGCCGCATAATCCCCCGACATACCCATTGACAGCGTGTCCATGTCTGCAAGGAACGAATATTTCTGCTTAGAATTTTCAAAAAGCTCCTGCATTAATGCAAAATACTTTTCACCACAATTTGCGGGCGGTATTGTCATAAGTCCGCGGATTTTCACATTTTCAAGCTCTGCAACAGCCTTAGCCGTTTCAATAAGCTCAGTCGGTGAAACACCGCTCTTTGACTCCTCGCCGCCTATATTGACCTCAAGAAGTATGTCCTTTTTCAGTCCGTGCTGTAACGCCCTGCGGTCAATTTCGGACGCAAGCTCTGTACTGTCCACGGAATGTATCATACTCACCTTATCAATTATATACTTTACTTTGTTCTTTTGCAAGCCCCCTATGAAGTGAATTTCGGATTTTTCCGAATAATTTTCGTATTTTCCGAGAAATTCCTGTACACGGTTCTCACCGAGCAGATCAATTCCGAGACTTTCCGCAAAATTAATCTTTTCGCAAGGCACAGTTTTTGTAACAGCCATAAAACGGACTGTGTCCTTTCTTCCCGCCTTGTCCATAGCCTCGGCTATATCACGGTTTATTTCCTCATAGTTACGCCTGATGTCTTCAAGTGTGGTTTCTTCGGCGGATTTAGAGATTCTTTCCGTCATAAAGATCCTTCCCTTCAACTATAACGTTATCGTACAGCGACAGATAGCCTGTCTGTCCTGTCGTATCACGGACAATAACATAATCCTCGCTTGAATATATGCGGTCTATTTTTACAAACTGCGCCTGCGTGCCGCTCTTGATATAAACGCCTATATTGTTATCCTTATCGAAGTGGATGGCGGATGACGCTATGCGGATACCGTTATAGCTGTCGACAAGAAGCTTGAATCTGCCTACCCGTGACGATGCAACGGTCGAATTGAGGTCATCGGCGGAAAATACCGCTACATAATCGTTGTCATGCTTTTCGATATTCTCGACTTTTGCCGTGATCTCCGTCTGATCCGCACCTATTATTATTCTGACATTTGTATTTTCCGTAAGCACAGCCACCTGTCCCTCGGTGAATGTCGCCGCAAGCTTCCACTTATAATCTTCAATCATTTTTCCGATTATATCGCCCGAAGCAGATGTAAGCCTGGGTATTTTTACCGTTTCGGCTATTTCGGCAGGTGTGATTCTGTCTATGTTATCATAGGTTATCTTGCTTTCATAGCCGTCGATACTGCTTACAAAATAGCCCGTTTCCTCGGATAACACGCTTACGGGGTCTGCCGATATACGGCTCTCAAGCGTTTTTATCTTAGCGTTCAGTCCTGAAATAACCGACGAATAGTCGCTCACCTTGCCCTTTACCATATCACGCTTGCTCTGGAGATTCAAAAGCTCGTACTTAAGCTGTCCGACAGAGGTATAATCGCCGCTGTTGATCGCCTGTATCAGTTTGCTGTGCTTTTCGGTTATCAGCTTGTCAAACGCCTCGATCTGGGAGTTATCCGTACCGACAAGGCTCTGTGCGTCTGTCAGCGTATTGATCCTCGTTTGCAGCTTTTTTATATCCGCTGTAAGAGTTATATCCGCCGCAGAGCTGTAGGTATTTGCGATAACGCTGTTCTTGCCGACCTTTGAGCCGTCCTCATGCTCATACTGGATTATACCGCTTGTCTGACGGCTTACGGTATGCTCGTTTCTTGCAAACACGCCGTAAAATTCAATAGTATCCTGAGAATCGTATTTCAGTGCAACCTCTGTCTTATATGAATGGTCGCTGCCGACAAAGAACTGGCTGACAATAGTAACAAGCAGGAATATCGCAAGTATCGCAGTAACAAGCTTGGTCGTTAATGTCCTGTCCATATATCCTTATTCTTTAACTTCCGTATCGCCGTCCGCCTTGTCAAATGCGTCAAGGATAGATACGGCTCTGAGAGGAGTTATTGTCGAGATCGCATGCTTGTATAT
>CAVJKI010000069.1:0-8666 GCA_963649995.1 Sodaliphilus sp. | reverse complement strand
CAGTATCTCTGACGGTTGAATGCCCAGTCCTTCATCTTATACTGTACGCCCTTTTCGCCGCAGTCGAGCTTAGCGAGTACGCCGAGCATTTTCTCAATAGCGTCCTTCTTGTTTGTGATACCGTTCAGCTCGCCTGAGTTTACCATCTCGCCGTCGCCCGTATAGGCTTCCTTTGAAATGTCGCCGCCCTTGATTACTTCGATTATATCAATGCCGAACTTCTTTGCAAATTCATAGTCACGGGTATCGTGAGCGGGAACAGCCATAATAGCGCCTGTGCCGTAGCCCATCATTACATAGTCTGAAATGTAGATCGGTATTTCCTTGCCTGTAACAGGGTTAACGGCAGTAAGACCGTCTATCTTAACGCCTGTCTTGTCCTTTACGAGCTGTGTTCTTTCAAACTCGCTCTTTTTACTGCACTCTGCCTTGTAGGCGTCAAGGTCGGCAATGTTCTTTATAGAATCTCTGTACTTCTCAATTATCGGGTGTTCGGGAGCAATAACCATAAATGTTACGCCGTAAAGCGTATCGGGACGGGTCGTATAAATACGAAGCTTTTCGTCATTCTCCTTGATAGAGAAGTTAACGAATGCACCTGTTGATTTGCCAATCCAGTTCTGTTGCTGGAGCTTTACGTTAGGCAGATAGTCAACATCTTCAAGTCCCTGTAACAGCTTATCGGCATATTCAGTGATACGCAGATACCATACTTCCTTGGTCTTCTGTACTATCTCGCTGTGGCATATATCGCAGTGACCGCCCTGTGAGTCCTCGTTTGAAAGGACGACCTTACAGCTGGGGCAGTAGTTTACGAGCGTCTTATCTCTGAATACTAGACCGTGTTCAAACATTTTGAGGAATATCCACTGTGTCCATTTATAGTATTTTTCTTCTGTGGTATCAATTACTCTCGACCAGTCGAATGAGAAGCCTACACGCTTTAACTGATTCGTGAATTTCACAATGTTGTTATCCGTTACCTTACGGGGATGTACGCCTGTCTTGATGGCGGTGTTCTCGGTGGGCAGACCATAAGCGTCAAAGCCAATGGGGAACAGTACATTGTAGCCCTGAAGTCTTCTCTTACGGCTTACTACCTCAAGCCCTGAATAAGCCTTGATATGTCCGACGTGCATACCTGCACCGGAAGGGTAGGGAAATTCAACAAGGGCATAGAATTTCGGCTTTGTACTGCCGTTTTCAGCTTTGAATGTCTGATGATCGTCCCAATACTTCTGCCATTTGATTTCTATGGCAGAAAAGTCATATTTTTTTTCTTCCATTTTACGAGTTGTCCTTTCATACGCCCGAAATGGCGGTATAATTCAATTTCAACCTTTATTATAATACAATAAGAGCAGTTCTGTCAAGCTATACAAAAACTCCCCCGACTTATAATCGGAGGAGCTTTTGCTTATTGATCGAGGGGATGTATATAAACTTTCGTTGTACTTAGCCGGAGCGGTATCGCATCTGCGGTAACTGCGCCCCTATAATAACCGCCGTAGCGGCAATCAAGGCACTTGCCTTATCGTCATCGGAAATCCTTTTCCTCTGACTATGGCTGTATTATAGCTCCCGTTTGTTAATTGAATAATAACTGAGAGTGAAAGATTTATGAAAAAGGGTGAAAGGCGTATTATTCAAAAAAATACCCGTTCATACAGTACAGTAATCATACTGCGTTTTAAATTGCCTGATGTGATTACCTTATATTTTGAGAAAGGTGTATTATATTTCGTGAGGGGCAAGCCCCTCCCCTACGAATATGCAATTATAAATCGTCATTTTTCCCAACTTTTTTCGTTTTCCCTATTGACAAATCGCCCATGTCAGTATATACTGTATATATAACACATAAACAGTCCGATCACCTGTTATGTGATGTAAGCTTACAAAATTCAATAAGGAGGAAGCATGAAAATTCTTCTTAACTCCGATATTCCGATATACAAGCAGATCTCAGCCGATTTCAAGGAGCGTATCATGAACGGCTCGATTTCTGCGGGGGAATATCTCCCCTCGATAAGAGGGCTTGCAAAAGAGCTGAAAATCAGCGTAATAACCACAATGAAAGCCTACGAGGAGCTTTGCTCCGAGGGGCTTGTCAGTGCAGTTCAGGGTAAAGGTTATATAGTCAACGCCCAGGACACAGGTATGATAAAGGAACAGTATATGCGGCTTCTCGAACAGCATTTGCAGGACGCACTTGACTGTGCAAGGCTTGCGGGGCTGTCAGTCGACGAGGTATGCGAGGTACTGAAAACACTCGGCAGTATCGACTGATCCATTTAAAAAGGAGATAATATGGAAGATGTAATTAAGGTAAGTAACCTTACCAGAAAATATAGAGACTTTTCGCTGGGACCGATCGACCTTTCATTCCCGAAAGGCTTTGCCACAGCGCTTATAGGTACTAACGGCGCAGGAAAGACAACGCTTATGGATATAATCTGCGGTATCACTGCAAAGACAAACGGTACGGTGACATATTTCGGAGAAACCGACAATGCCGACAAAGGCAATATCAAAGAGCGTATCGGCTACTGTGCGTCGCAGGGAATGTTCCCTGCAAGCTGGAAGGTAAAGGACATTGCGCTTTCGATGAGCCTTGCGTTTAACAATTTCGATAAGGACAGATTTTATACACTTCTCAGCGAGCTTGGCGTTACCGATGAAAAGAACAGCAAAAAGACTTTGTCAAGTATGTCGGACGGTATGAAGATGAGGGTTTTCTTAGCGTCAGCCTTTGCCAGAGATACCGATTTACTGGTGCTTGACGAACCCGGCTCATCGCTCGACCCGCTTATGCGTGACAGGCTGTGCGACCGTTTCCGTGACTACATAAACAGCGGTAACGGTGAAAAGAGCGTAATCTTCTCAACCCACAATATCGCCGATATGGAGAACGCCGCAGACTATGTTATATTCATGGATAACGGTAAGGTGACCGAGCAGGGCTTTACCGAGGACTTAAAGGATAAATACGTTGTTGTAAGTGCAGAGCCTGAAAGCCTTGACGAAATATCATCGCTGCTGCTTTGTTCCTCACGTTCATCATCTACCGCAACAGGTCTTGCCTTAGCCGAAAACAAGCAGAAGCTTGAAACGCTCGGCGCAGTAACGGAACGCCCGACCTTAAGCCAGCTCAGCATTGACCTTATGAAAATAGCGGAAGAACAGCGCCTTGCTCTTAAAAAGGAGGCATAAGTATGATGAGATCGGTACGCATATTCAATGCAAACACATTGTTCAGGATTTCCCTTGCCATAATCGTTATGGTCGCCGCAATATATATGATAGGCTTCTTCATTGGCTCTGCCGCAGGAAAAAGTGCCGATGATAACGGAACTGTTACCGAAGAAGTTGCCGAAGAAAATGACAATGTTGCAAACTCCACCCTTTCTATAATGTGCTGCATTATCGGCTTTAGCTCTGCGATTGCAATAAACGGCACAGCCATAAACCTTTACTATAAGGTGGACGGCTGTAAGTACGCAAGGACGATAAAGCACGGCTCAGAAAAGTTCTGCAAGTCGCTTGCAGGCTCGGTTTTGATTTCGTCTGTCACTGCGATAATCGCACCGCTTGTGCTCGGAATTTTCACGCTTACGACCGATAAGCTTGAACTCAGGAGTTTACTGCCTATGGCGCTGTTTTCACTCGGCGCATCGCTCCTATCCGGCATTATGATACGACCGCTTATATCTACGAAATCCGCCAATGTAAGGACATTTCTTCTTATAGCGTCGATAGTTATCGCTATGTTTATTCTGGGGCTTGTAACTACGGCGGTAAGCTATATAAGCTACACAGCTACACTTATCACGAGCATTGCAATGACGGCGATCGGAGCTGTCGGAGCGGCTGCTTCAACAGCGTCTGCCTGCCGTTATATCAAGGAAAACTGGCAGTTCTGAGGAGGGTATATGAAGAATTTTCTTTTATCGCTGAAATTCGTTATAAAACGTGTATTCAGGCTTACCGCCGCCAATGTTGCATGGCTTATCGCTACCGCTTTGCTGGTTGTGATAGGAGCAGTCGCAATGTCGCTTGAGCCTGTGGCAAAAGGCGACTTCGATTATCAGTATTATCTGATGACTATGCCGTTTCTGACGGTGTTCTTCTCTTTCGGATTATCGGCGCTGTATCCGGACATTTATGCGAGCGTCTATATCCGCACAAGCAGGCTCTACAAGAGCCTTCGGACAAGAGCAGTGCAGGTATTTATGCTGATTTTTGACGTTGTAGCTTTGCTCCCGGCGGTTATAGTTACCGCCGCCGTAAACCCTGCCGCTCTGCCCGACTTTTTGCTCATATCGGCAATAATAGTTGCTGTCAGTCTGCCGCTTTCATCGGCTTATTTCCTCATGTGGCTGGTCTTCTGCGGATACACGATATTCAACTTCCCATCGGGCGTTTTCGGGGACAGCGTTATAGCGGAGGGATTTAAATTTCTGCCGGTCGAGCTTTCAGACAGCCTGCCGATTGCGTTATTGTCGGCGGGAGTGATACTGCTTGCAGGGCTTATAGTTTCATTTGTCGTGTCGGATATTATTTTCCGCATAAGAAAGCGGCCTCGTGACAGGCAGATGCTGAAGGGAGCGATGCAGGCGTGAAAGTGTCAACGCTCACCTTTCAGCATACGGTCTATAGATGCAGATGAGATTTTTATCGTTGTTACAAAAGACGCTGTAAGTACACAAGCAAACATAAACATACAGGATACCGCACCTGCGATAAGCTGAACAGTGCTTATAATCTGCACAGATAAACCAAAATAGCTTTCAAGCCATATGTTATACACGGCATTTACACCGACCGACAGCAGAAATCCGACTATACCCGAAACAAAAACAGCAAGAACCGTTTCCGCAAGAGTTATTCCGTACACATCCGTTTTTGTGGCTCCGAGCGCTCTCATCACAGCTATTCTCTGTGCGGTGTCCGAATAATACAGCAAAAGTGCGGATGCCGCCGACAGCAGCATTGAAACACATATAAGCGGCAGTATAACAATCAGAATCTTTTCGATAAAGGCACTTACTCTGTCTATTCTTGAATATATCATAAGATTGAGTCCGACAGTTGCGTGAATACCGTTTTTTTCGGCTTGCTCACACGCTTCAAGCGCTTTCTGAAAGCTGTCATAATACAGATGTACTGTGGCATCGCTGTAGCAGAGTTTTGTTTTTTCGGCGGCGCTTTTTGTAATCATCATCGAGCTTTGCTCGAACACGCTTGCGGCGGCCTCACTGCTTGCTATTCCGCAAACGGTAAACCCGTCAAGATATATTTCGCCGTTGTCGGTACATTTCAGTGAAACACGATTGCCTGTCAGCCTTTCCATTTCCTCACGGGTAAATCCCAGTTCGGACAGAAAATCTTCCGAAATAACGACCTCGTCATCACCGCTTATGTTTCTGCCGTACAAAAAGATCTGTTTGTCGGGATAGTTGTGTTCAAAGCTGATGCGTTGATTTTCCGAAATCACATCATACCGCATATCTACCGCAAGAATATCCTTGTACTGCCGCATCATATCCACAGACGCAGTTTTTTTCATATCGTCACCGCAGATAAGCGTTATATCCTTCACCAGATGGTCTTCACTGTAATTTGACTGTGATATGGAATTCAGATATTCGCTTGTCGTATATATATTGTATCGATAACCGACGTTGCAGGAGATTACTTCTGACACGGCGGTTATTTTTGATATAATATCGTCCGCAGTATCCCCTGCCTGCTTTGCGGTATCGGAATGTACAAACACCGTCGCACACGCCTGATCTATATGCTTGTACTGTATATCCGATAATTCATCGGTAACTGCCGACACAAAAACAGCCGCAGAGCAACACAGCAGCACAACAGTCAAAACGCTTACAGCCACCCTCAGCATAATACGCTTGTGTCCGGTCAGATTCTTCATTGCCAGCTTTAATATATCGGTTATTTTCATCTTACGCCTTTCTGTTATCTGTCATATTCTCTTACCGTATCAGAGAGGTTTATTCCGCTCAGCGTGCGGAATTTGCAATAAAGCATAACCGCAAGTACGGCTATAAACAAGAGAGCGAATGCCGATATGCCCACAATGCCGCTTGCTGTTTCCAAAGCCACCTCAAAACAAAGCAGGCTTTTTGTCAGGGATGAAACATAGGAAAACAGCAGGTGCATCAGCAAAAATCCGATTGCAGCGCCGAGCAGCAGTGATGAAAAATAAGGGATAAAATATATTGCGTATACGTTGTTTTTTTTCGCCCCCAACAGTATGAAATTTGTCATTATATGCGAGCGTTTCGCTATTGTTACCGAAAATGTATTTAAAACAGAAAAGAAAGCTATCCCTGCAAACAAAACAGCCAGCCCGATAAAAAGTATGTACGCATAGTTAATAGCGGTTATACCCATTTCAAACGCACTTGTATCTATATCAAACCCGTTTTGCCTTGCCGCCGTGACCGTTTTGTCATATTGGTGCATGCTGTTTATCGTGCATGAAAAAACGCTGTTAATCTGTCGGTTATTTGCAACCGCACTGTCGTAATATGAATTAAACGGAACGATAACGGGATACGCAAAAACTGTATTCTCTCCGCTGTATATTCCTGCTATCGTGTATTCCTTTATCGTTTTTTCTTTACTTTTAACACTCAACTTATCACCGACGGCAAGCGATTCCGAAAGGGCTATATATTCATTTATCCACATACTGTCAGATTCCGGAGTATCGAAACACGGTTTTATATCCTCTCCGCCGATCATTTCACAGTCGAAGCCGGAGGACTCGCTAAGCAGCTCATCAATGAAGTACAGCGGAAGATTTTGCAGAAGCCCGATGTTCTTTCCGCTGTCAGACACATATATACCGACATCATAATCCGCCGACGACAGATGTACAGCTTTATCAAAGCCGCACTCCGACAGCTTGTCCTTAACACCGGCAGTATAACCGCAGGTTACAATGAATTCGTGTCCTCCCTGCGTCTGTTTATCAAGATAATCGTAATAATCCCGCCGTAAATTCACTGCTGTCAGAAACAGACAGGACGCAACCGCAGAAACTATCGCAAACATAAGTGCGGTAATAATAAGATAAGGCAGACACTTTTTTCCTTCTCTCACAGCAAGCCTTATTTCATCGTATAATTTCATCGCTTACCACCATACCGTCACTGAGCGTAATTATTCTGTCGCACAACCGTGCGTCTGTCTTGCTGTGAGTGACCATCACCACAAGAGTATCTTCATCAACAAGCCCACGCAACAGTTCCATTATGCTTTCACTGTTACGGCTGTCCAGATTTCCGCAAGGCTCATCCGCAAGTATTACATCAGGCGAATGAACAAGCGCCCTTGCAATAGCCACCCTCTGCTTTTCTCCGCCCGACAGCTTGTTGCACTTGGTTCTCAGCTTATCATCAAGCCCCACCCGTGCGACCGCTTTCCTGATCATATCGTCACGCTGTGATCCCGGCACTTTGTTTATTATAAGCGGAAGCTCGATATTGTCATATACCGTGTAGCAATCAATGATATAAAACGCCTGAAAAACAAATCCCACAGTTTTACTGCGGTAAGTGCTAAGCTGTTCTTCGGACAGACCTGCTATATTTTTTCCGTTCGCTATGACCTTTCCGTCGGTTGCACTGTCTATCGCTCCGAGTATATTTAAAAGCGTTGATTTTCCGCTCCCCGACTCGCCGACAATTGCCACCATCTGACCCTTGCTTATATCAAGATTTACATCCCTCAGAGCATAGCACACCCCGTCACCGTCAGCATAGCTTTTATTTAGATTTTCCGTCCGGTACATTATACTGCCCATAAGTTATCCCTCCGATACCAAAAACGGCACACCGTGTATATTAAGTGTGCCGTAATTGTTACTGTGCAATTTTATATGTTTTATTCAGAAACGTCACGCTCTGTTTGTCGCCTCCGAGCTGCATCGGAATCACAAATTCAGCGGAATCGGAGCTATCGGACTGCAGAACGTTAAACCAAATCTCATTCGTATCCTTATCAAAATGATATGTATAAGCATCGTCAAGCCTTTCGGCAAGAGCCGTCTTATCTTCTATCATATCACCGACAAGGTCTTTTGCGAGCACTTCAAAATCATATCCGACAAATCTGAAGCTGTTGTCCTCGTTAAAGCTGATGTATTGCTTTGATTTGTCTGCGTCAAGATAGTAGTTTCCCTGCACCGCTCCCGGCTCACCTGACTTATCGGATCCGCTCTTATCGGCACAGGCGCATACGGAAATTGCGGTTATTGTGACAAGCGTAAGTGCCGCCACAGCTTTTTTAAAACGGTTTTTAATTTTCATCGGTCAAATCGCTCCTTCTATTAATAGTATCGTTAATAGTATCGCATTCGGCTTCCAAGTAAAATACAGGCAAAATATCCCTGTGAAATTAATTATAGCATATCAGTTATTTTTTGTCAACTCGTCTAAATTCCGCCGTAAACCGCTCAAATGCCGGAGTTGAATTTTCAGCCTGCCCCTTGACAAATAAAGTAAGCTGTGTTATAATCCGCTTGTATCGGAAGTTCCGATATTCTAAATTCAAAACGAAAGGACCGAATGCAATGCGTACAAATTCCTGACAAGAGCAGAACGAAATACCCTGTAGCCCAAGGCTTTATGCTG